>JANXXV010000627.1 GCA_025350445.1 Bryobacteraceae bacterium
GGTGTCGGCGAACTTAGTCAGAAGGTTTTCGGCGGCGGCGATGCGCGCGTCGGGCTCAGTGGCGGTGAAGATCGCATTGACAGCATCCACTTCTTTCTGCGATTTCGGCTTCGGCTGCTTGGCCGGCTTCTGGGCGAGCACCAGGCTGGCAGCCAGCACCAGGGCGCCCGCGGCTCTCAATAGGAAACGACTTTTCATAAAAAACTCCATTTCTGTTATTTCTGAAATTTGTTTTTCAGGCCCTGTTCGGCAGCCTGCCGTGCTCCGGCCGAAGCCTCTTTTACCGCCAGCGCGGCCTGATAATGCTGAACCGCCTGCTCCCTCTCGCCTGAAAGCTCCGAGAGACGACCGAGGTATACCTCGGCCCATGCCCTGGTCTGCGAATCGGGCGTCAACTCCAGTGTCTTATAAAAAAGCTTTTCCGCCAACTCCGGATCTCTTTGTAGGGCGGCAATCCGCGCAAGACCATAATACGTCCTCGCGTGCATTGTTTTGTCTTCGGTTTGCTGTAACACTTTCCGGAAGGCCTCGCCCGCGTTATCGTACTTCTTGTCGGCGTAGAACTGTTCCGCGGTCTCAAGTGATTTTGCGGCCGGCGACAACAGTGGGGCGGGCGCCGCGGCCGAAAGAGGTTCCGCCATCTTTCGGTCGGCCCGGGTAGTAGCAAACTTCACTTTTTCCAGGCGCTCGGTTTCCTTCTTAAGATTGATGGCGGCAATCATGTCGGGAAAATAGAGGCGCATTGCCACTTCCTGCTTTTCGTAGACGGGCAGGGCCTCGGCAAAGTAAGGAGTCAGCACGAAACCCTCTTCCAGGGCCAGCTTCACCATCGCCTGCCTCTTTTCCACCGGGCCCCGCACCAGGCGGCTCTCGATTGCCTTGATCAGGGATTCGACGGTGAGCAAGAGGAAATCGGCTTTATAGTTCTCATCGAGAATAGGCGAGCCTAACGCATAATCCTCCAGACTGCGCTTCTTGTTGACGCCTTCGGAAAACTTAGTGGCCAACGGGTCCATCAGATAGTGCAAATAGGCATGACGGATCTCGTCGGTCTGCGGTTCCGGGGCGGGCGTTAAGACAATGTAATAGTCGTCGCCGTAGCTTCTGGTCTGAATCTGGCCCGGTCGGCCCAGCAGATCGAGATAAACCTGAAAATGCCGGCCCATGTACCCGCTGGTCGGGTTGCGCAGGTAGCCGGTGGCTTCGAAAATGGTCCGGCTGACGGGCTCCTGGTAGCGCGCGAGGGTTTGATCGAGCATGGGCTGCACCTTCAGCCACAGGCTGCCAATGTTCGCCTCTGCGTAGAACCGCACCATCAGCTTGTCAAAGCCTTCCAGAGCGACCACATCCGGCGGCACTTCACCGGCCTGGAACTTCGACCGGAATTCGGGCGGTTCGGATACGGAAAGGGCGAAGGACACGTACTGGGCCAGATCGGCCGCAAAGGATTGCTTGTGGTGGGTGTCGACGAAGTTTTTGAGTTCGGAGACAACTTGCAGGTTTTTCCCCGCCAATTGTTGCTGGACAGCTTCCCCGGCGGGCGAGATCGAGCCGTTGGCCGCAAATCCCGCCGCCTGGAGGGCTGCCATTACCGCGAAAAGCGCCGGATTCCCATCCAGCTGATTCTCACCCGCGGCAAACACACGGGGAGCGCCAGAGAGCACCAGAACGAAGAAGAGGACAATGCGAATGTACAAAACGGTCGGTTTATCCGTTTTCAGTTTAGCCTACTTCCTGGAAGTGAACACCGTAAATTCAACGCCGCCGACGATGGCCCGCCCCGGCATTGAAACTCCGAAGATTTCCTGATAGGCCGTGTCGGTGACGTTGGTCAATTGTAAGAAAGGATGAATGCGCCCGCGCGTACTGGCCGCATAAAGATCCACAACTCCGTAGGGATCGCGGCCGTAACGCTCCACAACGCCGGCGCGGGCTCTCGCAAGAATCCGGCCCGGCAGAAAACCCTGCCAGCCGGCTAAACCCGAGTGTATGGGGTAGTTGAAAGAGTACTTTGAGAAAGCCCCCGCGAGGGCACTCTGCGCCCCGTGCAGCCCAGTGTATTGCAGCTCGAGCAGGCTGCCGGGCCGGAGTTCCCGCTTGAGCGATGCTTCGACGCCGCTGAAGGCGATGTGCTGGAAATTCGTGGCACGCCAGATGTCCGCCGCGGAATAGCGTACGTAGTCAATGCCGTCCGTCTCGTTGCGCCGGAAAACCGTGACTTCGGCTTTCAGCTTCGGGCGGATGGCCCAGTCGGCGCCGCCTTCATAGCTCCATGCTTTCTCGGGACGCAGATTTGGCGAACCCACATTCGCCGGGTCGTGGTAGTAAAGATCGGTGTAGCTGGGAAGGCGAAACGCCCGGCTGACACCGGCCCTCAACTTAATGGCGGGCGAGAGCCAATAACCGCCGCTCACCGAGGGACTCAACTGGCTGCGCGTCTTGCCGTAAATCTCTTCCCGAAGACCGGCGTTGAATGAAAACCGCTTCAGCGCGCGCACATCCAGCGCCACGTATCCCGCGCCTCGCATACGGTCGTGATGGCCGAGGTTATTGCTATCGATGGAATCGCGATAACCCTCCACGCCGTAGTGCACGGTGACGTTTCGCGCCAGGGTTCCACTG
>JANXXV010000647.1 GCA_025350445.1 Bryobacteraceae bacterium
CCAGCGGAGTTGCGCCAGATAATCGCGGCAGACTTCTTCAGTAGCGAAGCGGCGCTCAAATTCGGCTAAGTCGCGAGGGTAATCCTCCATGGCCCTTCATGCTATATGTTGGGGCTACATGAGTCAAGTGCATAGCTAGACAAGTGGAAATGCGGCGGCCAGCGCTATGCGGCTCACCCGCGGGCCAGGCATAATAATCCCCGCCAAGCTCAACGGATCGGCATTCGCTATCGGAACCAGCTCCGATTGCAGATCGTCCCGCCGCATGGCCCGGAGCATTTCCAGGGCTTCCGGGCGCGCAAACTGCTCTCCAGTGAAGCCGGAAATGAACCGTCCGCCCCGAATCTCGCCCCGTGCTTCCATCTTGCGCAGTACCGGCAACAGATCCCGCCACGGCGGCGCGACCATTTCGCGCGCCAGCAAATCGCGCAGCAGCACGCCCCAACGCGAAAGCAACTGCCTGGCAAAGTGTTCCAGGCGCAACCCGGCATCCGCGGGCGGAGGGTTATTCCGAACCAGCGCCCAGCGGCCCGCCGCATGCCGTGGACGCTTTCTTCCGCTGCTCCCTTCGCCCCTGCGGCGTTTTGGATCGATCAGCGCACGCAGATTGTCGAAGCCATCCGCCGTAACCGACCCCCCGGCCACCAGTTCCCAGAGCCCGTCCTCCACCTCACTCGCCAGCCGTCCCGTTTGCCGCACCAGATCCAGAAAGAAGCTGGCGCCGTTCCGTTCCAGCGCCGCGATCACATCCTGCGCCGCATGGGATAAAGCCGACGTCTGTTCCGTGGCCGTTGCCTCCATCAGCCAACAGGCATCTTCCCGCAAGAATAACGACACGGGCGCGATACGGGTGGGCCGCACCCGCCGGCTCTCCGCGGATGCCGGATGAGGCGATATCCTGCCCCACATCACTTCGCCGGACAAAGAGAGTTCGTCTAGAAGCGCCGCGTCGTATCGAGAGATTCTCCGTCGCAGAATCTCGGTTTCCCAGGACGAGGCGGGAATCTCATAGCCCTGCAATTGCCGGATAATCTGCAGCAGGCCGTCCGCGCCGTGAAGCTGGCTCCCTTGGGAGACGTGCTGCCAGCGGTGCAGAAACCGCTCGAAGCCAAGAGCGGTCACGGGTTCGATTTCGCGCCGCAGACGGCCTAAAGTTGTGCGATGGATGCGCGCCAGAATCCGCCGGTTGCACCATTCGATCTCTCCGGCGGAATTCCGAAAGTGCCCTTGCAGCGCCTGTCCTTGCCCTTCCAGTCGCAATAGTGCGGAGGCAATTGTGTCGCTGGAGAATGCCAGTTTCTCCGCCAGTTCTGTTACAGTGACGGGCCCGATGAGTTCCAGCCAGCCGGATACCACGGCGTCCGGGTCGTCTGCAACGCTCGCGCGTTCGGCGGCCACCCAAAACTGCCGGCCGGAGCGATGAACGACAGTAGCCCGCCGCCATCGGACGAGTTCGTCAAAGAACGGGAGCCAATCGGCCACCGGGGGCAATGCGATCAACGTCAGCAGCGCGTCGTGCAACTCGTCGGCGTTGCGAACTTCCGGCCACAATTCGGCTGACACCTGCTCAATCGCCGCCGGGTCAATGGCTCCGTCACCGCCGGAAATGTCCGTTCCCAGCCGTTGCCGCAAATGGACCGCGCGAGTCCGCCGTTCCTCAAGCGGCGCGCCGTCCAAGAACGCATACGGGTTTGCGTTGAGGATCTCGTGGGAAAACCGGGAAGCCTGCAAAGTCTCAATCCCCACCGTACGGATCTGGCCGGTTTCGATGGCGCGCAGCACATCCCGCAGCCCCTCCAGATCCATCGCCTCATGCAGGCAATTGCCGATGGTCTCCTGCACCAGCGGGTGGTTTGGAATGCGGATGGGACCGGTCAGGTTCTCACCGCAGGCTACCTGATCGGGAAAAACGGCGGCCAGCAGGTCGTCGGCACGCATGCGCTGGATGGGCGCCGGTACCCTGGCGCCGCCGCTGAAGCGAAGAATCGCCAGTGCCCGGGTAGCATTCCAGCGCCAGCGGGCGCCAAACATGGGTGCGTCGAGCAGAGCTTGCGTCAAGACGTCTTCCACTGTTTCAGGTGTCAGAAACGCGAAGACAAGATCCAGCGGAAACGCATGCTGCCCGCTCAGCGAGATCACCAGCCCGTTGTCCGTGGCGGCGGCCTGCAATTCAAAGTTAAACGTGCGGCAAAAGCGCTTTCTCAGGGCCAAGCCCCAGGCGCGGTTGATACGCGAACCAAACGGGGCGTGCAGAACCAATTGCATTCCGCCCGCCTGATCGAAGAAGCGTTCCGCCACGATCGTTTTCTGGGACGGCAATACGCCCAGTTCCGCGGCGGCGGTTTGCACGTAGGCTATCGCTTGTTTGGCGCCGGCCTCGTCCAAGCCGCATTGCGCCGTCAGGAAATCGGGCACCGGATCCGAGACGATCCGCTGTCGAAGATCCGCCACTTCGGCGGACAATTCCCGAGACCGGCCCGGTGCTTCTCCCAACCAAAACGGAACGGAAGGCGGCGCACCCTGCGCATCAGTCACGCGGACCCGCCCCGATTCCACCCGCTTGATGCGCCAGGAATGCGTGCCCAGCAGAAAAATGTCTCCGGCGAGGCTTTCCACGGCAAAGTCTTCGTCGACGGTGCCGATCGTTCTTTCGTCGGGTTCGGCAATGACCGCGTAATTCGCCGTCTCCGGAATCGCTCCGCCTGAAGTAATGGCTGCCAGCCGGGCACCCCGGCGACCCTTCACCACGCCGTTCACCTGGTCGCGATGGAGCATGGCGCCGCTCCGCCCGCGCGAGGTGGCGATGCCGTCGGAGAGCATCGCGATGACCGCGTCAAAATCTTCGCGCGGGAGATTGCGGTAGGGATACGCCGCGCGAACGGCTGCATAGAGATCGTCCTCTTTCCAACTCTCCGCGGCAGCGGCGGCGACAATTTGCTGGGCCAGAATATCGAGCGCGTTCCGTGGAATTTCAAGCTGTTCGAGGTCACCTTTGTTAATGGCTGAAACCACGGCCGCGCATTCGATCAGTTCATCCCTTGTGCAGGGAAACAGGCGGCCCTTCGGCAGCGCTCCTACCCAATGGCCAGACCGCCCCACCCGCTGCAACGCGACACCGATGTTGCGCGGCGAGCCAACCTGGCAGACCAGATCAATGGTCCCGATGTCGATTCCGAGTTCCAGTGATGCCGTCGCCACTACCGCGCGCAGATCGCCCCGCTTCAACCTGGATTCGGCTTCAAATCGAAGTGTCCGCGAAAGACTGCCGTGATGGGGAAGGATGACGCCTTCCCCCAGCCGTTCGGTCAACGCCTGCGAGACACGCTCTGAAAGTCTTCGGGTGTTTACAAACACCAGCGTTGTCCGATTCTGCCGGATGAGTTCCGCGATGCGGTCGTAGATGTCGGCCCACAACTCGTGGGTGCCGATTGGGCCGAGCTCGTCGCGCGGGACTTCCACCGCCAGATCCATCCGGCGGCGGTGCCCAACGTCGACGATGCGCGTGCCGGGTCCAAGAAACCGGCCAACCTCTTCGATGGGTCTCATGGTCGCGGAGAGGCCAATTCGTTGCGGCCGATTGTTCGCCAGCGCATCCAGACGCGCCAGCGATAAGGCGAGGTGGGAGCCCCGCTTGTCATCCGCTATGGCGTGAATTTCATCTACGATCACGGTTGACGCTGTCCTTAGCATGTCTCGTGACTTTTCGGCGGTCAGCAGAAGAAAGAGCGATTCCGGCGTGGTTACCAGGATGTGCGGCGGCTTCTTCAACATCTTCCGCCGGTCTGCCATCGGTGTGTCGCCGGTGCGGACGGCGGTGCGAATCGGCGAAAACGGATGGCCGGCTTGCATCGCCATGGCTGCTATTTCCGCCAGGGGTGCTTCCAGATTTCGCTGAATGTCGTTGCTGAGCGCCTTCAATGGCGAGACGTAGACCACTTGCGTTTCATCCGGCAGTGTGTGTGTTCGAGCAGCGCGGACCAACCGATCTAAACAGAAGAGAAATGCCGCCAGGGTCTTTCCGGAGCCGGTGGGCGCAGAAATCAGCGTGTCATACCCGGCTGCGATTTCTGCCCAGCCCAGTGTTTGGGGCTCGGTGGGAGAACCGAAGCGTTCGCTGAACCACTTTTGAACGATAGGATCGAAGCCGGAAAGCGCCATAGGCTACGGTGGGGCCCTTTTGATTATGACGCAGGAGGTGGTAGGAGGTGGTACGATAATTGTGTACACAGAGAGGTGAAGGCATGCCGGCTACCAAAGTGGGAATTCGCGAGTTTCGAGAGAACCTTTCCAGCTATCTGGAATCGAGGACTCCGGTCGCCATCACGCGGCACGGCGCTACTATCGGCATTTATTTGCCGACTCGGCCTAGGCCGACGAAGGAGCAAATAGAAGCGTATCGTCTTGCTGGAGAAAAGATCGACGCCATGATCGCCGCGGCAGGTACCAACGAAGAGGAACTGATGGAGGACTTCAAACGACTCCGCCGTGAGGAGCGGCAGAAACAACTCGAAGATGCTGGTTCTGGACGCTAACATTCTCATGCGTGCCGTGCTCGGGAAGCGTGCACGAGCGTTGCTTGCCAAATACGGCGAGCGAACTGATTTAGTAGCGCCCGACGTCGCATTCGAAGAGGCTCGGAGACGTTTGCCACAAGTGATTGAGCGCCGGAAACTGCGGCAAGAACCTTTCATGGAATATTTCGACTCGCCCGCGGACGTAATCCAAACCGTGGAACTTGAATCCTACTCCGCCTTCGAGACAATCGCGCGTCAGCGCCTGGCGCGCCGCGATGAAAGCGATTGGCCGATCCTGGCAACGGCGCTCGCTTTACGCTTTCCGATATGGACCGAAGACACCGACTTTTTTGGCTGCGGCGTGGCCACCTGGACATCGGATCGAGTAGAACTCTACCTGGCTGAAATCGCAACTCCGTACCCTTGAACGGTGATTGGTTATAGAATCCATAACCATGTACCGCAAAATATTCTTCCTCATAGCACTCGCCTTCCAAGCAGCCGCGCAAACCCCCACCTACCTCATCCTGCAAAAAGGCGCCAGTTCCCTCGCCTATTACTCGACCGGCGGCACACTGCAAAGCACCGTTCCCACCGGCCAGCATCCCCACGAAATGATGCTCTCCACGGACGGCCGCTACCTCTACACCACCGACAATGGCACCATGCGCGTCGAGCATCCCGGCTCCGGTGGCAATTCGCTCTCCATCATTGACGTTGCCGCGCGGCGTAAATTCGCCGATATCAGCTTCGGTGAGTATCACCGCCCGCATGGAATCGACCTCGACCCAGCTACCGGGAACCTGGCCATCACCACCGAACTGCCCGACCAGCTACTAATCGTCGATCCGCTGAAGAGGACGGTTCTGAAGCACTTCCCCACCAAGGGCAAGACCTCGCACATGGTGCGGTTCGGTCCCGGCGCGCAATGGGCCTACGTCAGCAACGGCGGTTCCTCCAACGTTTCCGCTATCAACCTGAAGACCGGAGAAGTGAAGTTGATTCCCACAGGCAATCGCCCCGAAGGCAGCGTGCTTTCCAAGGACGGCAAGGAACTCTACGTGTGCAACCGCGAGTCGGCCTCGCTCACTGTGATCGAGACCACCCGTAACTCCGCCATTGCCAACATCCCCACCGGCAAAGGGCCCGTCCGGATCGCCCTAACGCCGGACGGCGGCACGTTAGTCTACGCCCTGATGCACGATAAGAAGATCGGTTTCGCGAATCCGAAAACACGCCGGCAGACCGACTACCTGATTCTTCCGCAGCAGCCCGTCTCACTTGAGCTTTCACCCGATGGCGCGCACGCCTTCGCCTCCGCCGAAGAATCCGACACCGTGTACGTCGTCTCAGTCGCGCAGAAGCGGATCATCCAGGAACTCCACACCGCGCAAGGCGCCGGGCCGGATCCGGTTTTTGAGATCTCGCTGAAGTGAAATGAACCCTGTGTTAACCTAAGGTCTTACACGCATCGCCCACTATGGCCGCGCAGGCGAGCGAAACATTCGTTTTACGGACATATCCCCTCAAAGAAGCGGACTTAATCGTCAGCTTTTTCACTAGGGATCAAGGCAAGTTGCGAGGGGTAGCGAAACGCGCCCGAAAGCCGAAAAACACTTTCGGGTCGGGCCTGGAACGGCTCTCGCAAGTGAAGATGTTTTACTACCAGCGAGAGAACCGCGAACTGGTAAATCTGAACTCCTGCGAGCTGATTCAGTCGCAGTTCAGCATGGCTGGCGATTTCGCAGCCGGAATGGCGCTCGATTATTTTGCGGAAGTTTCAGAAGGTCTGCTTCCGCTTGGCGAGCCGAGTGAACGTTTTTTTCGATTGCTGGTGGCGGTGCTCGATCATCTCCGCGGCAATCCCTGCGGCGCCGTCTGGCCGGCGTTGACTTACTTCAGCCTCTGGGCTGTGCGATTGTCGGGATTTCTGCCGGACCTGCGCGTGAATCCGGAATCCCGAGCCATCGCGGAAGAGATGATGCATACGCCGATCAGCCAACTGACCGAACGCGAGTGGTCCCGCACTACAGCCGCGGACCTGCGCCGCTTCCTGAACCGGCAAATTCAAGATCACATCGAGCGCAAACTCTATAGCGCCTCGGTTTTAGAAACGTTGTAGACGATGGACTCATTCCAGCAAACCCTTTTCAAACTGAAATCCTATTGGTCAGACCGCGGCTGTATTATTCAAGAGCCGTACGACATGGAGGTGGGCGCCGGCACCATGTGCCCGGAAACCTTTCTGCGCGTGTTAGGTCCAAAGGCATACCGGGTGGCCTATGTGCAGCCCAGCCGCCGCCCGGCTGACGGGCGCTACGGAGAGAATCCGAACCGCCTTTATAAACACCAGCAATTGCAGGTGATCTTGAAGCCGTCTCCGACCGACATCATCGATCAATATCTGGGCAGCCTGGAGGCGATCGGCATCGACCTCCGCAAGCACGATATCAAGTTCGAAGAGGACAACTGGGAATCGCCCACGCTCGGCGCCTGGGGCATTGGCTGGCAGGTAATGCTGGATGGCATGGAAATCACGCAGTTCACGTATTTCCAGCAGTGCGGCGGAGTAGACCTGGATTTGGTTCCGGCTGAAATCACTTACGGCCTGGAGCGGCTGGTCGCGTTTCTCCAGGGAAAGGAAAGCGTCTACGATATCGAGTGGACTCCCGGTGTCTCGTACGCCGATGTCCGGCTGGCGGATGAGTTGCAATTCTCGGTCTACAACTTTGAACTGGCCGACGTTGGCGCGCTGTGGCAGCTTTTCGATCTGCACGAGAAAGAGTGCCAGCGCCTGCTCGATCTATATAAGAAGTACGAAGACAAGTCGCGCTTCCCGCTGTTGCCGGCCTATGACCAAGTGCTGAAATGCTCGAACGCGTTTAACCTGCTGGACGCCAGAGGAGCCATCAGCGTCACGGAACGAGTCGGCGTAATTGCGCGCGTCAGGAAGCTGGCGGTAGGTGTGGCCCACGCTTGGATGGACCAGTCTAATCCGGTGGAAGCCGTTGAGGTGACCGCTTGATGCCCCTGCCATTCCTGCTCGAAATCGGCTGTGAAGAAATACCAGACTGGATGATCCAGCCGGCACTCAAGAACCTGGAAGAGCTCTTCGCCGCTGTCCTGGCCCAAAACAATCTCGGTGGCGCAGTCACGGCTACGGAAGCCACCCCGCGCCGTCTGGTGCTTCGAGCCGACGGTCTGAACGCATCACAGCCAAACGAAATCAAGGCCACTCTCGGCCCTCCGAAATCCGCCGGCGCCGGTGCCGCGCAAGGCTTCGCCAAAAAGATGGGCGTCACGCTGGCGGACCTCGAAGTCATCACGTCTCCCAAGGGCGAATACTACAACTTCAGCAAAGCCGTGGAAGGCCGCACGACCCTCGACATCCTGTCGGAAGCGCTTCCCGGCATCATTGGAAAAATCTACTTTCCCAAGACCATGTACTGGACCGGCAAAGGCGGCGCACGGTTCATCCGCCCCATCCGCTGGCTGGTCGCACTTCTCGCCGATGACGTAGTTCCGTTCGAATTCGCCGAAGTGAAATCCGGCGCCACCACCAGCGGCCATCGCCGGCTGGGTGCGGCAAGCATCCCGGTCACCATCGCCAATCACCAAGAGCAGCTCCGCGCGAACGGCGTAATTCTGTCCGCTGCCGAACGCCGCGCCCTTATCGAGAAAGGCCTCGACAGCAGCGTCAAAAAGGACGAAGCGCTGCTCAACACTCTGGTCTATCTGACCGAATTTCCGTCCACTTTCCGTGGCACATTCGATCCACAGTATCTCGAACTCCCACAGGAAATCCTTTCCACCGTGATGCGCCATCACCAGCGCTATTTTTCGGTGGAAGACGGCACAGGCAAACTCGCCGCCAGTTTCGTCGCCGTGATGAACATCGGCAGCGATCCCGATGGCCTGGTCCGCCTGGGCAACGAACGCGTGCTCCGCGC
>JANXXV010000662.1 GCA_025350445.1 Bryobacteraceae bacterium
CTCTTTGTCGATCAGAATTTGACCCTTGCGATCGAACATCCAAGCCACGCTACCCTCAGCGCCCATGTTGCCGCCCTGCTTGGAGAACATATGGCGGATCTCGCTCACCGTGCGGTTGCGATTATCGGTAGCGGCATTCACTACGATGGCCGCTCCGCCGGGACCATAGCCCTCGTACATAATTTCCTCGATCTGTCCGCCTTCCAGTTCCCCGGTGCCGCGCATGATGGCTTTCTTGATGTTATCGGCAGGCATGCTCACTGCCTTCGCCGCGAGCACCGCGGTGCGAAGACGGGGATTCATATCCACATCCCCCCCGTTTCGAGCGGCGATCATGATTTCTTTGATAATGCGCGTGAAACTCTTTCCGCGCTTCGCGTCCAAGGCAGCCTTTTTGTGCTTGATGGTTGCCCACTTAGAATGGCCTGACATTTCGAACCTCTAACAAGGAAGGATATGGAATGGGGTTAAGCCCAAACACCAAGATAGCAAATCGCCTTACAGATCTAAAGGGAAAGTAATGGCTTATGCACGTTGAGCCCGGCGGGGCGAGTGTCAAACAGACCGTATCAGTCCATCCGTATGCAGCGCCCGAACCCATGCCTTCGGCGTTGTACCCAGAACCCCGCGGAACATTTCCACGAATGCCGCTGGCTGGCGATACCCAAGGGCAAAGCTGACTTCTCTCACCGAAAGCCCCGAGACCAGGAGTTCAACCGCCTTCATCAAGCGCACCTGCCGCCGCCAAAACTCGAAGTCCGAACCAGTTTCCCGGCGAAAGATCCGCTGAACTGTCCTGACGCTTGCACCTGCCGACTCACATAACGCGGCCAGCGATTGCCGCTCTGCCGGATTCCCGATAACTGTGTCCGCAACCGCTCGTGCTCGCGGGTCTTCCGGGAGCGTCACCGATGTCGGCATTGGAAATGCAGTGCTCAACTGCGACACCAGCAGGTCGCGAAAGGCACAATGAAGACGATCCCGGACCCGGAGTTCTTTGATGCGCACCGCCTCTACGACCAGTTCGCGCAGCAGGGGCGTGATGTGAAAGACCGTGCATGTTGCCGGCATTGCCTCAGCAAGTCCGCGGCGCATGTACAGTGTGCGCATCGAGACAGCACCCGGCATCTTGATCGAGTGCGTTGTCCCGGTCGGAATCCATATCGCAAAATGTGGAGGGATCAACCAAAAACTCGGGCCCGCGGATACTTCCATCACACCGCGGATCGCATAGATGAGCTGATCGGAACCGTGTGATTGTTCGGGCACCGGGAAACCACGGGGATACTCATAAGCAAGAGTCGAAATCGATACGCCGCGCCTGGGATCGTACTCCGTAATGAAGCCATGTCGCAATACAGATACATTATGGCGTAATAGTAGTCTTGCGACAACGGGGCCGGCGGATACATCGTTACCTTATGACCGATCAATTCCAACTCTGTGAGCAGCAAATCATCGCGTTTGCCGCCACTCGTGATCCGGACCGGGCAAAGAAGTTCTACGGTGACACGCTCGGCCTTAGCCTCGTCTCTGAGGAGCTTCCTTGTGCCCTGGTTTTTGACGCACATGGCACCATGCTTCGGGTGACGATTATTGACAGTATGAGTCCAGCCGCCTACACGGTGCTGGGCTGGGTAGTACCGGACATGACCCCAGCCGCGAAGGCTCTACAGCAGGCAGGGGTCCAATTCGAACGCTACCAGGGTATGGAGCAGGACGAACTGGGAATTTGGATGTCGCCGGGGGGTGCCAAAGTTGCTTGGTTCAAGGACCCTGATGGCAATACGTTGAGCATCTCCCAGCATCGAAGTGTAGTCCCATGAACTTGATTCATCGCTGGCTTTGTGGTTCGGCACGGTGGAAGAAGGTGGTCGAAACCCACATTCTGCCTTGGACACTGGAAGGCCTGGATCTGGGATCGAACGTCCTCGAAGCCGGTCCCGGCCCTGGAGTGTCGACGGATCTCCTCCGCCGCCGCGTAACGCGTCTGACCTGCGTGGAAGTGGACCACGCTCTTGCGGATGCACTTCGCCGCCGTCAGCTTAATCGGAACGTTTGTGTTGTGTGCGAGGACGCGACGGCGATGTCGTTTCCCGGCCACACTTTTGACGGAGCCGTGTGCTTCACGATGCTCCACCTTGTCCCTTCCGTAGCGATGCAAGACCGATTGTTGAAGGAGGTTGCGGGAGTCTTGCGTCCCGGGGGAGTTTTCGCTGCGACCGACAGCCTGTACAGTCGTTCGTTCCGCCTTTTACACCTCTTCGACACAATGGTGGTGGTCGATCCGGCGACATTCCCAACCCGGCTGCAAGCGGCCGGTTTCGACGACATCGAAGTCGAAACCATGAGACCGTACGCATTCCGATTTCGGGCGCGAAAGCCCGGTCCGGGATTGCCTGGTTAAACGGCTGCTGAGGGAAAGCCGATATCTACCGCCGTCCAGCCGCGGCTTCCACCGCTTCCAGTTCCTTCCCGGCCTCGGCCCACTTGCCCTGGGCCGACAGCTCCCGAAACCGCTTCAAGTGATTCCGGATAGCGTCCAGCCGTGGATCTCCCGTCGGCTTCGACTCCACTGACACGGGTACCTTAGACGATGTTACCTGAGTGGTCTCAGGCAGCGCCCCCGTCCCGCCAGCCAGCTCAGCCAGCGCCTGTTCGTACGTATCCCGGTAGATGATCGTGTTCCCCATCGCGATCACCACCTTCTTTAACTGCGGCATCCGCGCCTGCGAACTCTGGATATAGATCGGCTCCACATAAAGGAACGTGTCCTCAATAGGCAGCACCAGCATCTGGCCGCGCAACACCGACGACCCCTGCTGATTCCACAGCGTCAGATCTTTCGAAATATTCTGATCCGAGTCGATCTTCGCCTCAATCTGCAGCGGCCCGTAAATCAGGTTCTGCTTCGAAAGCAACAGCACCACGATCTCCCCCAGATGTTCGCCGTCGCACCGCGCCATCATCAGCCCGATCAGATTGTCTTTACTCCGCGGCGTGAACGATTGCAACAGCAGAAACTCAGACTGAGTTTCACCGGGCACGGTGGCAATCACGTAAGTCGGCTGCACGGCATCGGTCTGCTTGCTTTGTCCCGAGAGATTCTTTGCGATGTCCCACAGATCCTCCTTGTTGTAAAAGGAATCGGGGTTCTGCATGTGGTAAGTCCGATAGATTTCAGCTTGCGCCCGGAACAGCAGCTCCGGATACCGGACATGCTTGCGAAGATCCGGCGGCATCTCACCGGACGGCCGGAACAGCTTCGGGAAAATCGCCTGCCAGGCCTGAATGATGGGATCGGCGGAATCGAAGACATAGAGCGACACGTGTCCGTCGTAGGCGTCCACGGTCGCCTTCACCGAGTTCCGGATGTAGTTGACAGTTCCCATGTCGCCAAGCTGCACCATTCGCGAATACGGGTGATTGCTCGAGGTGGTGTACCCATCCACCATCCAAACCATGCGGCCGGCATCGGTTACTACCAGGTATGGGTCGCCATCCCATTCAATGAAATTCGCGATGGTCTCCAGCCGGCGGCGCACATCGCGGCGGATCAGCATGCGGCTCTCATTTGTGAAGTAGCTGGTCAGCAGAATCTTCCAGTCGCCGAATTCGACAGCGGCGGCGAGGCGCATCGGGAACGACGAGATGGGAATTCCGCCTTTCCCTTCGTATTGGCTGTGTACGTTGTCGGCGCCGGCCGGATAGTTGAACTCAGGCTGGCTGGTCCGCACGAACACCGGCTCGTGCGTCTGCTCGCCATAGTAGAGTTCCGGACGCGTCAGTTTCAGGCTCGATGTATTCACCTTTGGGGGTGCATCCTGGATAATCAGCTGGGGCTGGCCGCTTGGTGTAATCCGGTTCGCTTCAGCCATCACCAAGCCGTATCCGTGAGTGTAGATAAAATGCGGGTTGATCCAATTAGCGCGCGCATCCGCCAGTTGCTCCACGTCAAGCTCGCGGGCAGCCAGCATCACCTGGCGAATTTGACCGTCAAGCTGATAGCGATCCACGTCGGTGCTCTTGAATACGTAATACTGCCGCAATGCCTGAATTTGCGTGATGGTATCGTGAAAGGCGCGCCAGTCCCAGAGCCGCACGTTATCCAGCGCCTGCTTGTGCTTCGCCACGTCGATCCGCGATTCCAATTTCGCCGGGTACTGTTTCTCGATGACCTTACCTTCGATGCCAAAGGCGGCCCGCGTGGCCTCGATGTGGCGGGCGATATATGGCCGCTCCATCGAGATCTCATTCGGGCGCACGTATACCGCGGACACAATACCGGGGATGATGAATTGCAACACCGGAACAATGACCAGGGCGGCGGCAAAACGAAGGCGTCCGATCCAGACGAAGACGATGGCAACGGCACAGGCAACGATGGAAGCATATCGCAGTGGAAGATCGATGTTCTGGTTGACGTAGTCGATTCCCACCATGAAGCGATGGTCGTTCAGAAGCATGCTGTAGCGGCTCAAATAGAAGCGGCCCGCCATCGCGATCAGCAGCACAGTCGCGGCCCCGCGCAGATAGAACGACTCCATCGCACCCTGGAGACGAAGATCGCGCAAATCGAACGAAAGCCCTTCCTCCCTTACCTGCGGGAACACATGACGCAGTTGCCAACCACGGGCGGTCAGCCAATAGACCAGCAGCGCGAAGAAGGTGACGCCGACCACCAAACCGAGCAGATCGGAGTAAAAGGGAAGATCGAACAGATAGAACGGCAGCGGCCGGCCGAAGACAGGATCGTGCCACGCTGCAATGTTAGACGGCGCGTTAGCCGCTACCGCGCGTCCACCCGCGTATCGCACCACCGTCCAGGAGTCGATGCTGCCCAGCGCGATGAAGAGCGAAAGAAGGAACAACGCAACGGCGGATAGCTTGGAGTAAAGCGGAAAATCGCCCAGCCGCGCACCGGCGAACTTCACGCCGCGCGCATGGCCAATCCACAACACAACGAACACCAGAATGGTCGCGGCCACCAGCGGCCCTATGCCGTACAGCAGCATGCTGGTCCAGGTGCCCACCTGGTCCAGTTCTTTCCACCACTCGTATTCAATGGTGTAGGAAGCGATATTTCGCGAACCAATCAGAATGACAAACAGCAGCGCGATGAAAAAGAACTTCCGTTGCGGTCGCGGCCTTCGCGGGATCTCTCTCAACACCATAATTTAGACTCCAGTACTACTCGGCTTGCCAGACAATGGAACCGTTTACGATTGTGGCCACAGGGCCGCCACGAAACTCCCGGCCATCAAACGGCGAATTTCTGCTTTTAGAAAGCGACCGGTTTACATCATACGTCCATTTGCGCTCCGGATCGAAAATGGTGACGTCCGCAATTCCGCCGGCAGCCAGCACGCCGCGATCCTTCAGCAGCAGAACTTTGGCCGGCCCGGTGGTGTAAAGCGCAATCATTTTCATCAACGAAATCCTGCCCGTGTGCAGCAATTCACCGGTGGTCAGGCCGATGGCGGTCTCAAGGCCGGTGATGCCGAACGGACACTTCTCAAACTCCTGCATCTTCTCGCTGCCTGGATGCGGAGCATGGTCGGTCGCGAGTACATCAATGGCTCCGGAAACGATGCCGTCCACCACGGCGTGTACGTCTTCCTTCGATCGCAACGGCGGCTTCATCTTGTAATTGCTGTCGTACGGCAGCATATCGGAATCGGCTATCGCGAAATGGTGCGGGGTGGATTCGCAGGTTACCTTCAAACCCCGCGCCTTGGCGAAGGCCACCATCGCCACCGAATTGCGCGCCGAAATGTGCGCCACATGATAGCGCGCGCCGGTTACTTCAGCCAGCAGGATGTCGCGCGCCACCATCACATCTTCCGAACACGACGGAATGCCGCGCAGGCCAAGCTTCACCGATTCCAAGCCCTCATGCATGTCGCCGCCGGCGCTGAGATGCAGGTCTTCGCAATGATCGATCACCGGCAGATCGAACGCACTAGCCGTCTCCATGGCGCGCCGCATCACGCGCGCATTCATCACCGGCCTGCCATCGTCTGAAATGGCCACCACGCCGGCCGCTTTCATGGAACCGATGGCCGCCAGTTCTTCGCCCGCGCTGCCCTTGGTAATGGCGCCGATGGGAAACACGTTTACCACCGCGCGCAGCCGGGCGCGCTCCACAATGTAGCTGGTGACGGTGGCGCTATCGTTCACCGGATTCGTATTCGGCATGCAGCAGACGGACGTGAAGCCGCCGGCCGCCGCCGCGCGGGAGCCGCTCTCAATCGTCTCGGCATGTTCAAAGCCCGGATCGCGCAGGTGGACGTGCATATCGATGAAGCCCGGTGCGACAATCATTCCCGACGCGTCGAACTGCGTGGCGCCGGGAGCGGAAAGATTTACGCCGATCCCGGCTACATGCCCGTCCACCAGCAGGACGTCCGCAGTGCTGTCGAAACCACTAGCGGGGTCCATCACCCGCCCATTCCTGATTAGAAGTTTTCCCATGCGAGGCATCTATTGCAGAATCTTTTCAAGCACAGCCATCCGGACCGAAATGCCATTTTCCACCTGATTGAGAATCACCGAGCGCTGCGAATCGGCAACGTCGGACGAGATTTCGCGTCCGCGATTGATCGGGCCGGGGTGCATCACGATAACGTCCGGCTTGGCCAACGCAATGTGATCCAGCCGCAATCCGTAAAAACGGAAGTACTCGCCCACCGGATAGGAAGTTTCATGCTGGCGTTCCAATTGGACGCGCAGCATCATGATTACATCGGCATCGCGAATGGCTTCGCGAATATTGTGTTCCAGTGTTACGCCGGGAGCGATTTCCGCCAGTTCGCGAGGCAGCAGCGACGCCGGTCCGCAGAGGACAATATCGACACCGAACTTCGATAGCAGATGTATGTTCGACCGCGCCACACGGCTATGCGCAATGTCGCCGATGATCGCAACGCGAAGTCCGTCCAGCCGGCCGCGCCGATCCAGAATTGTACGGGCATCCAGCAACGCCTGGGTGGGATGCTCATGCGTGCCATCGCCGGCATTCACGATGGGTATCGGCAGGTAGCGGGAGAGAAAATGCGGTGCTCCCGATGCCGCGTGGCGCATCACAATGGCATCCGGACGCATGGCCGCAAGCGTGTTGAGCGTATCGACCAGCGATTCGCCTTTGGAAACGCTGGATGCCGAAGCAGTAATAGACACCGAGTCCGCGCCCAGGCATTTCGCCGCAATCTCAAAGCTGATGCGGGTACGCGTCGAAGCTTCAAAAAACAGGTTGACCACCATCTTTCCGCGCAGGGTATTCATGCGTTTAAAAGATTCGTTCCGCAGGGGCTGGAAGTACTTGGCGCGATCGAGAATGACTTCAATGTCGGGACGTTGCAATCCCTGAATTCCCAGCAGGCCCCGATTCATACCGGGCGGGTGCCCCTTTTGCTTAACCGTGGCCCATGGGGGGCCGCCCGTCTTGCCCGCGCGGAATGTTTCATATTGTTATTAGACCGCCCCCGCCGCGTGAGCCGGCTGCTGATTCGGAATGGTAAAGGAAAACGTAGAGCCCTCGCCCAGTTTCGATTCCACCCAGATGCGGCCGCCCTGGCGCTCCACGATTTTCTTACACATGGCGAGACCTATGCCTGTGCCTTCGTATTCGCGGCCGTGGAGGCGTTTGAATATTCCGAAGATCTGTTCGGAGTATTTGGGATCGATTCCAATCCCGTTATCGCAAATGGAAAATATCGTCTCCGATCCGTTTTTCCGGGCACTGATATGCACCACCGGCGTGCGCTCACCGCGGTACTTGATGGCGTTGGCCAACAGGTTCTGGAAGAGTTGAGAAAGCCGCATGGGATCGAATTCGATGGGCGGAAGCGGATCGTGAGTGATGCTGGCGCCCACATCGCCGATGGTGACCTTGAGATTCTGAAGCACGGTATTCAGCGTCTCCTCAGGATTCAATTCCCGCACCTTTTCAGCCGGCGTTTCGCCAGCCCGCGAGTAGGCCAGAAGGTCCCGGATCAGCGTGCTCATCCGCTTCACTCCGTCTACCGCGTAGTCGATGAACTGATCGGCGTCGCTATCCAGTTTACCGTGGTACCGGCGCTTCAAAAGCTCGGTATAGCTGGCTACCATCCGCAGCGGTTCCTGCAGATCGTGCGAGGCAATATAGGCGAACTGCTGCAGGTCTTCGTTTGAGCGCCGCAGCGCCACGGTGCGCTGCTCCACCCGGCGCTCCAGGTCGGCGTTCAAGTGGCGGATTCGTTCTTCTTCGCGGCGGCGTTCGGCGGCGTCGTGCCTGATAAGCACGAAAAGCGCCAACACCAGAACGATATTCAGCACCAGCATGGCGGCGAAGACAAACATGGTGCGTTTGAAGTTCTTGCTTTGATCTCCGGTGCGCTCCTTCAGCAGCCGTTCTTCCTCCGCCATCAACTGCAGCACCACAGTGTTGATGTCGTCCATGGCGCGGGTGCCCTTTTCGGTGAGTATCACCGCCGAAGCAGCGGCCACCCCCTCGGTTTCACGGATCTGAACCGCTTTTTGCATCTCTTCGAATTTTTGCGGGATCAAGGGTTCCAGCAGATCAAAGGATTCCCGCTGCCGGGGGTTGTCGTGAGTCATGAGCTTCAATTCGGCAATCTGCGCATCAATCGCCGGATGACCCTGCCTAAACTGTTCGCGTAGTTTCCGGTCGCCGGTGAGAATGAACTCGCGTTCGGAAACTTCAATGTCTTTCAAGCCGGTAACCAGGTGGGTGAGTTTCTTTTCGATTTCGTTGGTATGCGCAACGTCGTCTACCGATTCGATCAGGTGAAGGGAGGTGCGGGCGGCCATTACACAAAGAACCAGCGGAAAGATCAGTAGAAGAATGAATCCGGCGCGAAACTTATCCTGGGCGGTCCACTTCATGACAACGGGGAGCTAGCTATTAACCTTCTCTACCATTATTACTTTTTCCAGCCCATCGATCTCCTGAAACTTCACCTCGATGATTTCGTTTTGCGTGGTTTGCACCATACGGCCGACGTACCGCGCTTCGATGGGCAATTCCCGATGGCCGCGGTCGATCAATACGCACAACTGGACGCGGGCCGGACGTCCGTGGTCGAACAATGCATCTAGCGCCGCTCGGATGGTTCGTCCGGTATAAAGAACGTCGTCAAACAGAATAATGTCTTTCCCGGTGACGGGGAAGTTGATTTCGGTGGGATTCACCACCGGTTGCACCCCGACCGTGGAGAGATCGTCGCGATAGAGATTGATGTCCAGGATGCCCACCGGAACATTCAGGTTTTCAAGAGCCGCAATCTTCAGGGCCAGCCGCTGCGCCAGCGGGACACCCCGGCGGCGGATTCCAATGAAGGCGAGCTTCTGAAGATCCCCTGCCTGTTCGAGAACTTCGTGCGCCAGCCGGACCAGGGTGCGGTCTATTTCAGAGGCGCTCATCAACTGTGTCTTTTCGCGTATCGAAGTCATAGGCGGAGAATTCTCAGGCTAACACACGCTAATATTTCTTGAGCCGCGAGCGAATCCGTTTGGTCAGTCTTTCGATGTTATCGAGTTGCTTCAGTGTGCCGATGGAAAGGACGTGGCGACCGGTATTTTCGAGATCCATCTTCAGATCTCCGGCCGCATTCAGCAGCGCCGCCGCGTCTTCGAGAGATTTTTCGTAGTCAGCCTTCAGTATCTCCTCCTTTTGCATTTTGCCGCTGGGAAGGCGGATATCCTCCGATTCCTTTTCGGCACGGCCTTGCGTTTGCTGGGCAGGCACGGGAACCATCGTGAAGGCAAGTAGAAGGGCGATGAGACGCAACATGGCAGATACAGATATCATATCCGCGCCATCGGCGGATTGCATCCGCGTCCTTCCGATTCCGCCCCGCCCTGTTTGCCCCGTTTTAACAATATCTACAATACTCGCCGTACGGTAATAGTTTCCGGATGCCATGACACAAAGTCCGGCATTTCCTTTACAAACTTTACTCATAAATTATTAAGAGAAAGCAACTTATCACGGATGCCTGTGTTCCAACACTCAGACGCTTCACTACTGCTGTGGCGAAGCGAAACTGAATTGGCCGCGACTGAAGGAAAGACATTTCTTTTCCATCGCGTACGCTGGTGCGGCTGCCTTCGCTAGGCCGGGCGCCGCGCGTTCTTGCAAACTGCCTAACCGCTAAATAAGGAGATTTATTCATGAGCCGTATCCCGTCTTTTGTTCTCGCATC
>JANXXV010000672.1 GCA_025350445.1 Bryobacteraceae bacterium
CGATCCATCCGCTATCCGGCTTTGCCGGACTCGCGCGCCTTGCTCGGCGTCCTGGGTCTTCGCTATACCCTGGGATCCGAGCCCTGCTACGTTTGCGTCGTTGATTTTCATGAAAAGATGCCTCTTTCACTACCTCTTCTACTCTCATCGGAGAATGTAGGCGGTGTATGAAAGCTTTTTTGACTTTCTTTCGAATGCTCTCGGCGTCCTATGATCGGCATAGGCCTGTAGAATAAGTCGTGAATCGCCCGTCCGATTCTCAAGAAAGATTGCCAGACGGCAGATTATGACGAAGCGACCGCTGCTATCGCGTCAGCGGGGAAGGATTTCGAAGCCAATTGATGCACGAACGCACTACTCCGCCCGAGGTGGAAACCGGCTCGGGTGCCAAATTTCGTTCGCTTTCCACCAGAGCGGCCGTCTTTGCCTTGTACAACGCCAGCAGTTCCCCTTCCGGAAATCCAATTGCGACCGCATACTGCCGGATGAAATTCGTGTTGAAGACGCCACCGGGCAGCTTCTCGAATTCTTCCGATTCGATAGCGCGCAGGTAAGTTGTGCCGATCTTCGTGCTTTCCGAGATGGCCTGGAGCGATACCCCGGTGCGACGACGAAGTTGCTCGAGTTGTAGAACGCTAATCATTGACGCCACTCTAAGACTCTCCCTGCAGTAGAATCGGCAGAATATAGAAATCTAATCACCCATGGTACACGCTGTCTAGTACCAAAGAAAGCAAAGTTGACAGATTTTTTGTTTGCCTAGGTATACTTTTTGTAATATCTGGTGGAAATGGGGGTAGTGCCGAATTTTGTCGCCTGTGTCTCATCTGACACGCCGTGTGTGACTCCACACGGCGGCTGCTTGCCTGATAACTAGCAAGTAGCTTAGAATCAATGTATTGCATTATGGCCACGCTCCTGCATTCTGTTTTGGCAGATAACAGGAGTCCAGTAATGCGAATTGTTAAAATCGCCACCATCCTAATCACCGGTTCCGTGGAGGCCTTCTCTCAGCGGTCCAACGACCGCATAATCATTAGTATCCCGGACCGAAAGATTGTCTTAGTCAAAGACGGGCAGGTTGCCAGGATTTACCCGGTTGCCGTCGGCAAGCCATCCAGCCCTAGCCCTACCGGCACTTTCCAGATTGTCAGCCGCATTCAGCATCCCACTTGGTACGGACAGGGGCAGATAGTGGCCCCCGGTCCGGCGAACCCTTTGGGGACCCGTTGGATCGGGTTGAGCCAGCGCGGCTATGGCATCCACGGTACAAACAACCAGAGTTCGGTAGGTAAGGCCGTTTCGCATGGCTGTATCCGGATGAGAAAGGCGGATGTCGAGGAATTGTTCCAAATGGTGGCCATCGGCGACACCGTGGAATTGGTGGAAACCATTCCTCGGGACCTGGCGCAGATCTTCCACCCGGCGCCAATAGATGAAGCGGCCAAGGCCGCCGTGGGCGGTGCCGAATGACGACGCTTGGATCGATTGTGGCCACTGGTGAGATTTTCGCGATTTTCGCTCTCTGCCTGAGCACATCGTTTGGGATTGCGTACCTGTTCTTACGGACGGTGGTGAACCTGACCGCGTACACGAAGCAGAAGGATAGCAGGGCGGCTGGATTTGTTTCGCGGCGATCGCTGGCCGCCCTTTGGCTCCGCTGCAATCACTCCGCGGGACGATGAGATTGCAATTTAAGACAATCGCTATGAAACTGATGCCGGCCATCTGCGTTCTGTTGGGCATCGCCAGCGCTTCGGCCCAGCCGGGGCGTCCGCCAAACCGCATGCTGTGGCATTGGTTTTCGAACGGAGACGTACGTTTTGTGCAACCGCGGCAGGCGGGCGTCGCGTTTCACGCCTTGAGCATCGCGCTTAAAGGAGACAGCGCCCCCATCCCGTATCCGCGCAGATCTCCGATGCCGCTGGCGCCGGGCGTGTATCGCATGGCGGTCGTCCGTATTGAAATATTCAGGCCCGGCTACACGCCCGCCCAATTGTCGGAGTGCGCGCGGACGATTCATGAGGTAGCCGCCATCATGAACGTTCCGGCAGCGTCTGGGCGAAACTGACGCCTGTCTGGGGTTAACCGCGCGGGGTTGCGCCGCCCTATAATGATCCCAATGCCGCCCGCGAGCCGTTGCTTAACGACAGCGGCGTTCCTGCTTACAATCACGCTGGTTTGCGCCAGCGCCCAGACCCTGGAACAAGCAGCGTCGCAATTGGCTTCGCGCGTTGCAGCCGCTGTGCAGATGAAATCCGGGCTTTCGCTTGGCATCGAGAATCTCTCTTCGCTAACGGTAACGGAAGTAGTCAGGGTGCGGGATGCGTTGCAAACGGAACTCATCCGCAGCGGTCTGCAACTGGACTCGAATTCGCTCGCCCTGATCCAAATCACCATCTCGGAAAACCCTCGCGGCTTTCTTTTGATTAGCCGCACTCCAGTGCAGGATGGCTTCAAGACCATGATGGTCCCCTGGACCATCCGCCCAGCGCGGCCCGCCACCGCCCGCTCCGTACTGTCGAAGACACTAATCCTGGAACATTCGTCGCCCGTGCTTGACATCACCCTCACCAATAATGGAACGGAACTATGGGTACTGGAGCCCGCCAACCTATTGCATTTCGTGAAAAGCGGCGATGCGTGGACCGCCCGCCGAACCACTGCCATCTCCCTGGCGCGTCCGCCTTCCCGGGATCCCCGGGGCCGCCTTACGCCCGATCCGAGGCTGGCCGATACCAGCTCTCCGTGGCCGCTGGATGCGAGCCATACGGTACGCTGGGCCGCGGGCCGCAACTATTTTGTCGATGATAATGGAGGCTTCTTCTCGACCGCTACGATTGACAGTTTCGAATTCAAAGCAGGGCTGGACGGACGCACCCGCATGACGTCGCCCACGGGACAACCGATCGCAAACATAGACGACTGGGGCAGCGATGTGGCCGCCGTCCAAGGCTCCTGTGGTCAGCCGTTCTTACTTGCTGCCGCGAAGGTGGATGGCGAGGGTTTTGACAGGCTGCAGGCTTATCAGCTAACCGATTCTCAGCCAGTCCCATCCGGCGATCCGCTATCATTCCCCGGACTCCTCACCGCGCTGTGGCCGGCGGAAACTCCAGCGCAGGTCACAGCCGCCGTTTACAATCGCAAAACACAAAAATATGAGGTCTATCGCATTGCGATTTCTTGCGGTAATTAGTCTCGCGCTGGTGCTGCTACCCGCAGCCACACGGCCGCACTATGGCGGCACGCTGCGTGTACAGATGATGGATGCGCTGCCTACGCTTGAGCCCGGCGAGCCCGCGCGCGATCGCATCGCCGGCCTGATTGTGGAAACTCTGGTGGATCTGGATGACCGCGGGTTGCCGCGTCCCAAGCTGGCAGTGGCGTGGCAGCATGAGGCCGATGCCCGGCGCTGGTCCTTCACCCTTCGTCAGCGCGTGGCGTTTCACGATGGCTCATCGCTCACCGCCGCCGCGGCCGCCAGTGCGCTCTCTGCCGCGATGAAGAACGCAACCGTTACCGCGGCAGGTTCCAATCTGATTCTTGAATTCCCAACCCCCCGCCCTGGACTTCTCGAAGATCTCGCCAATTCGCGCTATGCCATCTATAAACGGATGCCGGAAACTCCCCTCATCGGGACCGGCCCTTTCCGGTTGAATCCATGGCTTCCGGGCGCGCCGGTAATGCTGGCTGCTTTTGAAGAATATTGGGCAGGCCGGCCATACGTGGATGCCATTCACTTTGACACGCGGTACTCTTCCGTTCCCGATATCGTGGATCTGCCCGTCAACGCCAACGCGCGGACGCTAGCGGAAAAGCTGCGCATCGAAGCCTCGCCTGCTATCGAACTGTTCGCGCTGATTCTTCCCGCAGGTACGGCGCCGCAGCTCCGCGAGGCCCTTACCCTTTCGATAGACCGCGCGGCCATCGTTAACGTCCTGTTCCATAGACGAGGCGAAGCAACGGCCGCATTGTTGCCCCAGTGGCTCAGCGGTTACGCGTTTCTGTTCCCAACCGAGATGGATCTCAACCGCGCCCGGCAGCTTGCCGCCGGCATTCGTCAACCGCTGCCCCTCGGATACCCGGCTGGCGATCTGGTGGCGCGCGGCGTGGCGAACCGCATCGCGCTAAACGCCCATGACGCAGGTTTGATTGTGCAATCCACCGCGGGACCCGCTCAGGCTCGACTGGTCCGCCTGCCGATTGTGTCCGCCAGCCCCGGGCAGGCACTGTCGGAAATCGCGGCCGCCCTGGGTGCCGCCGAACAATCCGGGGATCTCTACGAATCCGAGCGCGCGCTGATCGATGCAAGCCGCATTGTGCCCATCGCGCACGTCCCGCGCCTTTACGGAATTCACACACGCGTCCGGGATTTCACTCCCGCTTGGCGCCTGGAAAACGTTTGGATCGCGCCATGAGCTTTCGAACGAAGGTGATGCTCAGCATCACCCTCACGGTTGCCATCTCGGTCTGGGCGGTCGCCTGGGTGGTATCCGCCACCATCTCCGGAACGTTTGAAGACCGCGATCGGCAGCGCACCGCGGCACTCATTGCGCAATTCCGCCAGGAGCTCGCGCGCCGGGGTGTGGAAGTGGCGCGGCGCATTGACTCCATCGCAAAATCGCAAACCATAGCCCGCATTGCCACCGAATCCGCCGACCCTTCGCAGTATGTCAACGAGGGGCAGACGCTGGCTCAGGAACAATCGCTCGACTTCCTAGAGATTATTGCCTCCGATACCGGTATCGTCAGCTCGGCTGAGTGGCCGGCCCGCTTCGGCTACAAGCAGAGCTGGGTTGCGGCCTCATCGGGCTGGAACAATCAGCCTGCCTTCTTCCGCCAACTGGAACTGGCCGACGGCGCTGCGCTCGGTCTCTTAGTGGTGCGCACGGTCCGCGCCGGCGATGGCGTTTTGTACATCGCGGGCGGCCAGCGAATCGACAAAGACTTCCTGCAATCACTGCCGCTGGGCGAGGGCCTTGACGTTTCGCTCTACCGCGCGTTTGAACCGCCGCCGGCGCAATCCGGAATCGCCGCGCTCATCGCCGAGGCGCGAGCACAGCCGCATGAGACTACCCGCGTATTCACAGCGGAAACAGTCACCGCACTCCCGCTCACGGGCCGCGATAACGCGCCGTTGGGAGTTCTGCTGATTGCAAATTCCCGCGCGGATCTGAAGAACCTCAATTCCTATGTGAAACGCACCGCGCTGCTGGTGGGGCTTGGCGGCATATTCGCCGGCGTACTGCTTAGCTTCTGGGCAGCCGCACGCGTCACGCGCCCGGTTCGTGAGCTGGCGGCCAGCGTCCGTGAAGTGTCCGGCGGAAAGTGGGACGCCCGCGCGCCGGTTTCGTCCAACGATGAGATCGGGCAGTTGGCGCGCGACTTCAATCACATGACCCAGCAGTTGTTGGATACGCGTAACCGCATGATGCAGGCCGAACGCGTTGCCGCCTGGCGTGAGCTTGCCCGGCGGCTGGCTCACGAACTGAAGAATCCGCTGTTCCCATTGCAGATCACCATCGAGAATCTGCGGCGTTCGCGCCAACTTCCCCCGGCCGAATTCGACGAGATCTTTGAAGAGAGCGCCACCACGCTTCTGGCGGAGCTGGATACTCTGAAAAGAATTGTTGGCCGGTTCAGCGATTTCGCCCGCATGCCCGCGCCACAGATGGAGCCGGTGCAAATTAACGATCTGGCTCGCCAAGCCATAGGCCTTTTTGACGCGCAGTTCCACATGCCGGGGCGTCCTGAAATCGTGCCGCGACTGCAACTGGATTCCGGTCTTCCGAAAGTCTCCGCGGACCCGGAACAAATCCAGCGGCTGCTGCGCAATCTGATCGTGAACGCGCAGGATGCCATGCCGCGCGGCGGAACTATTACCATACGTACCGAGACATTGCCGGACCGGATTGTGTTAGAAATGTGCGATACAGGTGAAGGTTTGACAACTGAAGGGTGTGAGCGTTTGTTTACGCCTTACTACACGACCAAGCAGCACGGCACCGGACTGGGGCTTGCCATTGTGCAGTCCGTTGTCAGCGATCACGGCGGGACCATAGGTGTCACCAGTGCGGTTGGGGAAGGCTCGGCATTTCGAATTGAATTGCCCCGCAACGGCAGCCATGAGTAAGTTGCTGCTGGTTGACGACGACCCTAACACGCTCGGCTCGCTGGCTCGAGCTTTTCGTCTCGCCGGACATGAAGTAGTAATCAGCGAGAGCGCGGATCGTGCACTGGATCAAGTGCGATCCCAGCGTTTCGACATGATTCTGTCCGATGTGGTGATGCCGGGCAAGGACGGCCTCACTCTATTGGCGGAATTGAAGACGCTGGGCGTCTCTACGCCCGTCGTGATGATTTCCGGCCAAGCCAATGTGGAGATGGCGGTGCGGGCAACGCGTTTGGGCGCGCTCGATTTTCTGGAAAAGCCCATCTCGACCGACAAGCTGCTGATCACGGTGGAGAACACCGTGCGGCTCTCGCGGCTGGAGGAGGAAAACCGCCGTTTGCGCCAGCGTGTCGGCAAGAATGAGCTGGTTTGGCAATCGCTTTCCATGGAGAAGGTGATCGCGCGCCTGGACCGCGTAGCCCCCACCGATACCCGCGTCTGCATTTTCGGCGAAACCGGAACCGGCAAGGAATTGATCGCGCGCACCCTGCATGACCGCAGCCCGCGCCGGCAGGCCGCGTTCATCACACTCAATTGCGCCGCCGTGCCTGCCGAGCTGATCGAATCGGAACTGTTTGGGCATGAGAAGGGATCGTTCACGGGAGCCAACGCCCGGCACCTGGGCAAGTTCGAACAGGCGAGCGGCGGTACCTTGTTTCTGGACGAAATCGGCGACATGCCGGTGGCGATGCAGGCGAAGCTGCTGCGTGTGCTGGAGCAGAATGAAGTGGAGCGCATTGGCGGCGACCGTACCATTGCGATCAATGTTCGCGTGGTGGTGGCGACTCACCGCAATTTAGAAGAGCTGGTGAGAAAGCGCCTTTTCCGCGAGGATCTGTATCATCGCGTGTTCGTGTTTCCGCTCACGCTGCCGCCGCTGCGCGAGAGGACCGAAGACATTCCGCTGCTGACCGATTACTTCGCCAGCACCATCAGCCGCCAGAACGACTGGAAGCCGCAGGTGATTTCCGCGGGCGCGTACGCGGAACTGCGGCGCTATGCCTGGCCGGGCAACATTCGCGAACTGAGAAATGTGGTGGAGCGCCTGCTGTTGTTGGCCGATGGCGAGGTGGACGTGGCTACCGTGCGATCGGCGTTAGGCTCGGAGTTCAGCAGTGGAGCGCCGCTTTCGAGTATTCCGGGAGCAAGGTTGTTTGAGCAGGTGGAATCGTTTGAGCGGGAAGTGATTCTGGCTGAGTTACGGCGGCACGATTCGCGAATGACCGATACAGCGAAGGCGCTGGGGCTGGAACGGAGTCATCTGTATAAGAAGTGCCAGCATTTGGGGATTGATCATAAGGCGAAGGGTTAGAGCGGGTCAAGGAAAAGGAATCTGGATCTCGACGAATCCCCTGGCTCGATGCCCGAGACTGCGGAGACAAGTAACGGTATCCATTAGCGGATTCGGGTCCAGTCATTGGTGTCGATCACAACAAGCGCCACTATGCGTCCCGCAAGATCTTAATGGTAACGGATACCATTGGCGGTCGTGACCATGACGTCGAATCCTGTCACCTCAGATGTGCCGAGGAGATCTCCATTGCCCAGTTCCGCCCAGGCGCGTTCGTAGGCAGTTTCAACTTGATGTCCGACCAGCCTGTACCTTAACGGTGCGGGCGTATTCTGGTCGAATCTGGAATACGACTTTTCCGGCGGTGTCCGGGGTAAGTTTGTAGACAGATATCGCAGTGGAACCAATGTGGTATTGCGTGGCCCGGAAAGTGCCGAGGCATTTCCAGATTCGAAGTCGGTGAATGATGCGCTTCGGGAGCTTATCACGATCGCCTCGCGAGTTGATCGTCGCGACAGGGGTAATCCCTTCCGAGGCATGAATTCATTGAGACTGAATTCTGCTGGGTCTCTAGTCTAGAAGTGCCCGTCGCACACGTTTCATCTTTACAGGAAGTGACAGTCCGAGCTCAAACTATCACATCGACAGTACTGCGAGACGGGGCGAAACACAGCAGCTCCAAGATAGAAATGGTGATCATTTCGACTACAACCCAACCCGCAGATGTTAACTTCTGATATGCTCAACTGCAATGATCCTATGACACCTTTCGAGTTGATTCAGGCGGTATCGTCGATAGCTACTGCAATTGGAGTTGCGGTCGCGGCGTCGCAATTGTTGCTCACGAAGCGGCAGGCGCAATCCCAGTTCGAGGATTCCTTTGCTGAACAATATCGTCAAATCTTGCGGGATATACCATTAGGCGCTCTGCTGGGAAAAGAACTTGAGGATGCCGATCTGAGGCCACATCTTCGGACGTTTTATGAGTATTTTGATCTGTCGAATGAGCAGGCATTTCTTAGCGCTCAAGGGCGCTTACGCAAGGCAACTTGGCGCAACTGGAGGGAAGGAATCGAACAGCATTTTGCCCGACCGGCATTTCAGCAGGCATGGCGTATACTTGCGCCGGATCTGGACGGCAGTTTTGATGAATTGAAGCGGCTGCAGCAAACAACGCTTAGCAAAATTGCGGGTCAGCCGCAGGTCCACGAGTAATGCCGAGCTTCTGTGTCTCATTCAATCGGCACTGCTGAGAAGCCACTCCCCCCCCAATTTCCGCGTCCCTCCCAAAAACACCTGTTATCCTGACTACGTAATGCCTGTAATAATAATGATTGCCTTCGGCCTGCTGGTCGCGCCCTCCAGCTATGCCCAAAGTTCGGCCCTCCTTGACATCCTTACCCAGGAACTCGACCGCAATTTCACCGCACTAAAACAGAAAGCCGATCCCGCGCCATACTACCTCGCCTACTCCGTCGTGGAGCAGCAGGTGCAGGTGGTCTCCGGCAGCATGGGCACGCTCCAATCCCGCAATCAAGGGCATTCCCGCACGCTCGACGTTTCCATTCGAGTCGGCTCCAACAAGCTCGACAACTATCACATCGTCGGCGGGGAACGCCCGCAGTTCACCTCCGCCACGCCTATCTCTATAGAAGACAGCCCCAATTCCATCAAGCGCCGTCTCTGGCTGGAAACCGACCGCACGTTTCGCGGCGCATCGCAACGGCTGATCAATCTGAAAACCAGCACGCAAGTGAATGTCACCGCCGAAGATACGTCCGACGATTTCTCGAAAGAGGAACCGTCCAAGTACGTTGAGCCCGTCAAAAAGCTAACAGGTTCGCCGGAGGATTGGGCCGACCGCGTACGCAAGTGGTCGGGCGAGTTTACGAAATATTCCGGCGTCCTGTCCTCAAACGTCACTGTGATCATGCAGCGCGAGACGAAGTATCTGGTCAATACCGAAGGCACGCGCATCCAGCATGGCCGCGGTTTCGCCCGCATCCTCATCAGCGCCCAGGGCAAGGCTTCGGACGGTATGGACCTTTCCGCTTCCGACACATTTGAAGCCGAAGATTCCAGCGGCCTGCCGAAGGACGCCGAGATTCTTGCCGCCGTCAATCGGGTAGGCAAAGACCTGAAGGATTTACTGAACGCCCCGCTGGTGGACCCGTTTGTCGGCCCCGCCATTCTTTCCGGCCGCGCGTCGGGCGTCTTCTTTCACGAGATATTCGGCCATCGCATTGAAGGCCATCGCCAGCGCGATGAAACAGACGGGCAAACGTTCACCAAAAGTATCAATGGCAAGGTTCTTCCCGATTTTCTTTCGGTAGTCTTCGACCCCACCAAGAAAAACGTAGCAGGCATGGACTTGAACGGAACCTACTTATACGATGACGAAGGCGTGAAAGCCCGCCGCGTTCCCCTGGTGGAGAACGGAGTACTTAAGACCTTCCTCATGTCCCGCTCGCCGATTAAAGGATTTCCGCAATCGAACGGGCACGGCCGCAAACAGGCCGGCGCCGAGGTGGTGTCGCGGCAATCGAATCTACTCGTCGAATCCTCGAAGAGCGTCTCCGATGCGAAACTGCGCGAGATGTTAATCGACGAGATCAAGCGACAGGGTAAACCGTACGGCTTCTATTTCAGCAATATCACTGGCGGGTTCACCACCACGGGTAGGCGGGGCGCGCAAGCCTTCAAGGTAATCCCGCTGGTGGTTTATCGCGTCTATCCCGACGGCCGGCCGGACCAGCTTGTGCGCGGTGTCGACATCGTGGGAACGCCGCTTTCCAGCTTCGCCAATATCCTGGCCACCTCAGACAAACCCGAAGTCTTCAACGGCTACTGCGGCGCTGAATCGGGAAGCGTTCCAGTGTCCGCGGTTTCGCCGGCCATCCTGGTTTCTGCACTGGAAATTCAGAAGAAAGAAAAAGGTAACGACCGGCCTCCGCTGCTGGCCCCGCCGATGATCGCCGGAGGACTCCAGTGAAGTTCATTGCAATACTTCTGACGGCATTCGCCCCGCTATCGCTTCTGGCTGACGAGAAGGCCACGCCCTCCTCAACGGCTCAGGGCGACCAGATCCTGCGTGCCATGGTGGACGAACTCAACCGCGCCAAGTTGCTCAGCGTTGCGAATCTCGACGTGCCCTACTACATCGAATATTCGCTCGACGACGCACAGAACTTTACCGTTGCCGCATCACTTGGCGGCTTGCTATCGGTGACAAATTCCCGCGGGCGGCTGCCCAACACACGGGTACGCGTGGGCGATTACAAGTTCGACAACACCAATTACCTCTACAGCGACTATTTCTCGGGCTCCCGTTACGATCCCGAGAATCTATCGCTCGACGACAATTACGGCGTGCTGCGCCATAGCCTATGGCTCTCCACCGACCGTGCCTATAAGACGGCCGTGGAGGCCATCGCCCGCAAGCGCGCCGCGCTGAAAAACGTCACTCAGAATCAAGACCTGCCCGACTTCTGGAAGGCTCAGCCGTTACA
>JANXXV010000692.1 GCA_025350445.1 Bryobacteraceae bacterium
CCAGTTAGTGGCGCCCTGCACACCCGGCCACACATATGTCCCTTCCACACTCGGATCGATATTCGGCAGGCGAATCGGCTTCCCGTTGGCGTCCAAACCCTTGGCCCACGTCTGCTTTGCAAAGGCTTTGCCGGTCAGAAACTTGCCTGTCTCACGGTCCAGCACATAGTAAAATGCGCCGCGATGCGCCCAGTACACCAATTTTCTCGGCTTGCCCTGCCACTCGTCATCCACCAGCACAGGAACCTGCACCGCGTCCCAATCGTGTACATCGTGCGGAACGAATTGGAAGTGCCACTTCAGTTTGCCTGTGTCGGCGTCCAGCGCGATGGCGCTATCTGAATACAAATTGTCACCCGGGCGGTTATCGCCATTCCAGTCTGGCGATGGATTGCCGGTTCCCCAGATGATCAGGTTCTGCGCCGCATCATACGACCCGGTCACCCAGGTGGGCCCGCCTCCCGTTTTCCAGGCATCTCCTTTCCAACTTTCGCTGCCCGGTTGGCCTGGTTCCGGAATGGTCCAGAACCGCCACTTCCTCTTTCCCGACTTCGGATCGTACGCATCCAAAAATCCACGGATACCGTACTCGCCTCCGCTGATGCCGCACACGATCATGTCCTTGACTGCAAGCGGCGCCACCGTGATGCTGTGGCCTGTCTTGTAGTCAGCCACCTCCACATCCCAAAGAACCTCGCCCGTCTTAGCGTCCAGCGCCACAAGATGCGCGTCCACGGTGCCCACAAAGACGCGGTCTCCGAGCAGCGCCACACCGCGGTTCACCTGCCCGCAGCACACGTTTACTTTGGAAGGAAGCACGCGCCGGTAGTGCCAGAACTGGCGTCCGGTCTCGGCATCCAGCGCAATCACATCGCTAGGCGGCTGGCTGATGTACATGACACCGTCCGCTACCAGCGGTGTAGTCTCGACCGTGTGCGTGGTCGACATCTGATACACCCACTTGGTTTTCAGCTTACCGGCATTGGCACGCGTCACCTGGTCCAGCGGACTATACCGCCAGCCTTGGTAGTTGCCCGAGTAGGTCAGCCAGTTCCCTGAGTCCTTGGCGGCGTTCTGCAATCGCTCATAGGTGACTTGCGCCGGCAAACACCATGCAAACAGTCCGGCTAGAAAAACGGCCCGAATTCTCATTCCGCATCACCTTTCGGCCTCAATGAAGACAGGTAGGCCACCAAGTCTGTAATCTGGCCATCGTTCAAACTCTTTCCGAACGAGGGCATTCGCGAATCTTTCTTCACTTTGTAGCTGGATAAAGTACTCTTGCCGATGGAACGAAGCCGTTCCTGGAAATCTAGAACTTGCACGGTGTAAGTATCTTCGTTCAGCAGAAACCCGGAATACGCCGTCCCATCTTTTCCCGTTCCTTCAAACACCCAATACCGCGGCTGCACCACCGCATTGGGATTGACGATCGAATCACGAAGATTCTCCGGCGAGCGCGACTTCCCGATCGACGTAAGGTCAGGCCCCAGTCTGCCGCCTTCGCCCTGTACCCGATGGCACCGCATACAACCCTTCGATTGGAACGAGGCGCGTCCAGCCCCAATATCTCCGGGAACCGCCGACCGCGGGTTCCGGTTCAGAGACCGGATGTAGGCCACGATCTGCCAGACGCGATCCGGAGAATAAAAGAGCCCGGCCATCTCCGTTCCAGGAATTCCGTCCGAGATATTCTTCAACAGGGCGCCGTCGGTACTGCCATGGAAGAACCTTCCAGCCGCTAAGGCTGGCCCCACCCCGCCTTCTCCACGAATTCCGTGGCATGTAGCGCAGTGCGACCGGAATGTCTTCGCGCCCGCGGCAACGTCTTCGGGCGATGTGCGGGGATTGGTCAACTCCACCGCCTGGCCCAGCGCCAAGGCTGAGAAGGAAACGAACGGCAACAGATATCGAAGCATAGTGAGCCCAGCTCATCTCCAGGGCAGGAACATTGTATCTCAACGCCGCGGAGTATGGAGCCCCGGGTGAACCGTTTGATAGACTGGCGAAGTTCAAGGACGCAACGATGACACGCGACACAGACGGATTATCCAGGCGCAGCTTTCTAGGTCTCGCCGCCACTGCCCCATTCCTGACGGGATACCACAGGCTCGCCGCGGCGGAAAAGAAACGGCGCCGCATTAGCGACGTGCAGACGATGGTGCTCAAGGGAGGCCGAACTTATGTCCTGGTTAAGGTGGTGGCCGACGATGGCACCTACGGTATCGCTGAAGCATACGGCACTCCGGGAATCGGCGTCCAGGAGCAGATCCACGCGTTGAAACCGTGGTTGATCGGCAAAGACCCGCTCGAAATCGACCTGATATACACCACTATGGATGAGGGCAGCAGCAACCTTAGCGGAAGCCGCACGGACGGCTCGGCGCACGGATTCATGCGCGCCGTAAGCGGCATCGAGATGGCGCTGTGGGACCTGTCCGGCAAGATGCTGGGCGTGCCAACTACAATTCTCCTTGGCGGCAAGTTTCGCGACAAAGTTCGTGTGTACGATCACGCAGCGCCGCGGAATATGCTCGACAAAGGTTCCTGCCGCGATTGGGCGCAGAAGGCAAAGGCCGACCCAAGCGGCTTCACTTGTCACAAATTCGGATTCCCGCATACCGATCCCAAAACCGATCCGGCGCGCGATCCGGGGAACCGCCAGCTCACAACGAAGGAACTGATCAACGTCCGGCAAGGCTTTGAGAACTGCCGCGAGGCCATCGGTTGGGACCACGACATCATGGTTCACAATCACTGGGAGTACGATCTGCGTACGTCGATCCAGATCGCCGAAGCCGTTGAATCCATCCGCCCTGTGTGGTTGGAAGACCCGTTGCCGGTGGACTACTCCGATTCCTGGAAGCGGCTTTGCGCCAGTTCGAAGGTGCCCATTTGCACGGGCGAAAACCTGGTGCGCCGGGAAGGCTTCAAAGACTTCATCCTCAATCAAGGCTGCGACATTCTTCATCCGGACCTGCGCAACTCGGGCGGCTTTCTGGAAACCAAGCGAATCGCGGACATGGCCCATGTCTTCGGATTGCCGATGGCGACGCACAACACCGGCAGCCAGATCCACACCTGGGCGACATGCCAGTGGGCCGGCTCCATTCGCGACTTCATCGCCTGCGAAACCATTACCGGGCAAGGGGGATGGATGGATCAAATCATGATCCCGGACGGCCCGTATATCAAGGACGGCTTCATCCGCGTCACCGAGAAGCCCGGACTCGGAATCGAATTGAATCCGGATGTCGTAAGGGCTCACCTTGCCGAAGGCGAGCACTGGTGGGGATAACGATCACCAAACCATCATGAAAGAACAGGGCGGGACACTTCGGCGCTATTCCGGTGTTCCTTCCGATGTTACTTCGGGAGGCCAGACGTCCCCGCCACCGTTGACCAGGGCGGCCACAGTGAGTGTGGCGATTGAGCTTACGGCTCACGCTGAAGTCCGTCAACCGGATATCATCGAAGGAATGAAATTGCCCATTACTGCGCCGCTCCGATTTTCAATGGCGAGCGGTTCGCTGGTTGCCGAGGCCATAACACACCTCTGGACTGGCGCCTGCGGCACAGTCGACGCCAGCGGTGTGAAGCAAAGCATTCTTCAGATCCTTGAGCTTGAAGGAAATGGCAAAGAAACGACTGGCCTGCCGGCGGGGCGGCGCGGAAGCGGTATCCCGCTGAAGGTAATTCAGGAAGGCGAGAAGTTCACGTTGCCCGGCGATATTGAATTCGAAGGCGGGGAACATTTGCGTTGGGATCTCGAACCAAAGGACGGGCAGTTGAGTGAATTGGTATGGGCTGAGCATGTCGCGCCGAAGAAATGGGGCTTCGACTGGAGCGGGCCCGTCGAATTCACGAGGTCAACGCAGCGATGACTTTCCGGAGACTGGTTCCAGTGCTGTTCGCCGCCGCCATTGCCGCACTGGCCCAGCCAGTTCAAAAGGTAGACAAGGCCACCGTTGACGCGTGGATGAAAGAGCTATCGAACTGGGGCCGATGGGGCGACGCCGACCAGATGGGGACTGTCAATCTGATCACGCCGGCCAAGCGCAAGAGCGCTGCCGCACTGGTGAGAGAAGGCTACTCGGTTTCCCTCTCCAGCGATGCCGACACCGTAAAATCGGTGGAGAACTCCAAACCCTTCGTGCAGCGGATGACGTCAACCGGGACTGACGCGAAGCCCATGTTCGCCATGGACACCTATACGATGGATTACCACGGCCTGGTGCTCACGCACCTTGACTCGCTCTCGCATATGTTTTACGGCGGCGAGGTGTACAACGGCTACCCGCAAACCGAAATTGACAAAAGCGGGGCGCGGCAACTTGCCGTGACGGCGTTCAAGAATGGGTTTGTTTCGCGCGGGATACTCATGGATATTCCTCGGCTGAAAGGCGTGAAGTATCTGGAACTGTCGACTGCTATTTATCCGGCGGACCTGGATGCCTGGGAGAAAAAGGCCGCCATCAAAGTCGGCTCCGGCGACATCGTTTTCATCCGGACGGGACGCTGGGCAAGGCGCGCGGAAAAGGGGCAATGGAATACAGAGGAAGCCGCCGCGGGGATGCACGTCACGTGCGCGCGGTGGTTCCACCAGCGGGATGTGGCCATCGTCGGCAGCGACACGCATGGCGAACTGATGCCTTCCGCAGTGCCGGGCATCCCATTCCCCATGCACCAACTCCTGCTCATCGCCATGGGCACGCCGATGATTGACAACTGCGATCTGGAAGCCCTCAGCGCGGCGGCGGCCGCCCGCAATCGATGGGAGTTCCAGTTGACAGCGGCGCCGCTGGCAGTACCCCGCGGGACCGGCTCGCCGATCAATCCGATCGCCACATTTTAGGAGAATTGATGTGCGCCTGCTCCGTTCCGTTTGTTGCCTGGTATTGCTGTCATTGATGGTGAACGGCGCCGGTCGGGAGCGCTGGTGGATGGACCAGCCAGTTCGACTTGTGCAAACGAATCTCCGTGAAACCGATGCCGCTATCGATCCTGCGCGCATCGTTCAACAGGTGGCGGACTTCCCCGCCAACGCGCTACTGATTGGCATGGGCGGCATTGCCGCGTTCTACCCCACCAAAGCTCCCTATCACTATGCGAGCCCGTATATGGCCGCCGGCACGGATTTCTTCGGAGCGGTGTTGAAGGAAGCGCACGCACGTAAGATCCATGTGGTGGGCCGCTTCGATCTCAGCAAGACCAGGAAGGCCGTCTACGACGCGCACCCCGAATGGTTTTTTCGCCGCGCGGGCGGCCAGCCTGTTGTCTACAACGGGCTGTACTCTACCTGCATCAACGGTGGTTACTATCGCGGCGCCGCACTGGCTATTCTCACCGAGGCGTTGGAGCGCTATCCCGTGGACGCTCTGTTCTTCAACATGTTCGGCAATCCCGCCGCCGATTACAGCGGCACTCCCCTGGGCATATGTCATTGCGGGGCGTGCCAGAAACGCTTCAGCGCCCGCTACCATCGCGCACTGCCCGAGATGCCCGATGCAGAGTACCGCGAATTCCTGGAAATAGCGAAGACGGAAGTGGCCCGCGAGATCGCCAGTTTAATTCATGCCAAACGCCCAGCTGCGGGTTTGTTCACCTACATTCAGGATGAAACTGACGCGATCACTTCGGAGTCCAATACAGCCGTTGATCGTCCACTTCCGCTTTGGCCCTACTCCGCGAGCGACAACGTCAATCGCGCACGCAACTCGCAGCCGGACAAGATGGCTTTCAATCTCTGCATCGGATTCGTGGACATCCCATACCGCTTCGCCACCGTCCCGCAACCGGAGATCCGTGCCCGGCTGTATCAAAACATGGCGAACGGCGCAGGTCCGGCCTTCGTCGCATTGGGCACGCTCGATCAGGAAGACCGCAGCGGCATCCAGGCGGCCCGCGAGGTTTTTGACTGGCATGCGCGCCACGAAGAACTTTATGTAGGTCAACAGAGTTCCGCGCGGGTTCTGCTGGTAGGCGGACGTGGGACGGGATATCGCGGATTCTTCCGCCTGCTGACGGAGCATCACATTCCGTTCGCGGTTCTGGACAATCAATCGTGGCTCGATGGCAAGTCAAAGAAGTTCGATCTGGTGATCGCGCCGGAAGGTGCGCCGAAAGACATCGTAAATTACGTACAACAAGAGGGAGGGCGCCTGTTGGTAGCAGGCACCACGCCACCGCCGATGTTTACGGGCGATAGCTTAAAGCTTTGGAAGAACACGCGCTCATCGTATCTGCAAGTGCGCGATCACGCGTTGTTCCCCTCGTTGAAGAATACGGATCTGTTATTCCTTGATGGCGAATATCTTGAGTTCGCACCGCTGGCGAAACCGCTGCTCACTTTGATCCCGCCCGCCATGTTCGGTCCCCCGGAGAAAGCAGGAGCCGATCGTCAGCTTACAGAGAAACCCGGCCTGCTGCTGACCGCATACGGCAAGGGCGAAGTAGCTTATGTGCCGTGGGACCTGGGCGGCCTCTACTACCGCCACGGTTCGGAGGCGCACGCAGGACTCGCGGCCGATTTGATCGATCACTTATTGCCGCAGGGCCGACAATTGCGTACCAACGCCCATCCACTGGTAGAAATTACCGTCATGGAGCAACGGTCGCGCCATCGGACTCTGCTGCACCTCGTCAACCTCTCCGGTCACTCACAGACTTCTTACTTCCGCCCCATTGAGATGCGGGACATCACTCTAGATCTTGCGGGCGATTTCACGCGGGCGAGATCCGCAAAGCTCAACCACCAACTAAGCGTCACCAAATCCGGCGGCCGTAGCCGGGTCGCGCTCCCTAAACTTGGCGACTACGATGTGGTTGTGCTGGATCAGTAACCGGAGTAAACATCGGGATAGCAGGGCGCCGGTTGCCAATAGCCCCAACCGTCATAATAACCGCAGCCCGCATCGGAATAATAGCCATATCCGAATGGAATGCCGATTCCGATGCCAAAGTAAGGCCGGGCCCAAAATCGTCCACCATAATAGTAGCCCCGGTTGGCATAGAAGCGACCGTCAAAGTAGCCCCTTGAATACCCGCCAGAGTAGCCGCGTCCGCCACCGTTATAGTATCCGCGGTTGCCGCTGTAATAATTTCGGCTCCCGCCGCTGTAGTAGCTGCGTCCGCTGCCGGAATAGCCGCGCGCACCATTGGAGTAACCCTGGTTTCCTCCCGAATAGCCTCGTCCTCCACCCGAATATGTCCTGCCGCCGTTGGAATAATTCTGCCCCCGGTTTCCGCCCGAACCACCGGAGTAGCCACGACTGCCGCCACCGCCACCCGAGTACGAGCGGCCGGAGGAATATCCGCCGCCGCCGCGACCCGCAGAACCGCCTCCGCCTCTATTTCCTCCGCCGCGTTGCGCTAACGCCGCGGCAGGCGCCAAAGACACTACGACGGCAGCAAGCAAAATGGAAATGGCGAACTTCCGCACCGCTCTTGGGCTTGAATTCTTCACGACGACCTCCATTCACACACACAGAAACGATGCAATTACGGGGCCATACGTAAGCGTTGTTACAAAATGATTTAGCCCATTCGTTGGACTCCGGCTTGTGGTTGAAAACCACCAGTCGTGGTTTAAGTAAACCGCTCTTAGCAATGCGTCACTCACTCCGCCGCGTTTTTAGATAGAATCTTGGACAAGAAGCCGCATGCCCACCGTTCCCATTACGCGCCAACTCACCGTCCTCTTCGTATGGCTCGCCACATCCCAACTACCAGCCCAGGAGAGTCAGGTCCAGTTCAATCGAGACATTCGTCCCATCCTCTCCGACAAATGCTACACCTGCCATGGCCCCGATCCGGGAAACCGCAAGACCAAACTACGGTTCGACGTAGAATCTGTCGCCACCGCCGACCTTGGCGGCCGCTACGCCATCGTCCCGGGCGACTCTGGCAAGAGCGAAATGATTCGGCGCATCACCGCCGAAAACAAAGCGATGCGCATGCCGCCCGCCAGTTCCGGCGCCACGCTCAGCGCTCACGAAATCGACCTGATGCGCCAGTGGGTGCAGCAAGGCGCCAGATGGCAGAAGCACTGGTCCTTCATTCCCCCGGCGCGGCCCGCGTTGCCGGTGGTGAAAAACACGGCATGGCCGCGCAATGAAATCGATCGGTTCATTCTGGACCGTCTGGAACGAGAGAACTTATCGCCTTCCCAAGAGGCCGATAAAGAACGTCTCATACGCCGCGTCACCTTCGATCTGACAGGCCTGCCGCCCACGTCATCCGAAGTGGCCGAATTCGTCAAAGACGTTTCCCCGAAGGCCTATGAAATGGTGGTGGACCGACTTCTCGCCTCCCCAAGGTACGGAGAGCGCATGGCCGTCCGCTGGCTTGATGCCGCGCGCTACGCCGACACCAACGGCTACCAGACCGACGCCGAACGTTCCATGTGGCGGTGGCGCGATTGGGTGATCGACGCGTTCAATCGCAACATGCCCTTTGACCGTTTCACCGTAGAGCAGATCGCCGGGGACCTGCTTCCAGGCGCAACGCTCGATCAAAAGATCGCCACCGGCTTCAATCGCAATCACCGCGGAAACGGTGAAGGCGGGATCATCCCCGAAGAGTACGCTGTCGAATATGTGGTGGATCGCGTAGACACCACATCAACTGTCTGGCTAGGCCTCACCATGGGATGCGCGCGCTGCCACGATCATAAGTACGATCCCATTTCGCAGAAAGAGTTCTATCAGGTTTTCGCCTATTTCAACAGCATTCCGGAACGCGGCAAGGCGTTCAAATATGGCAATTCACCGCCTGCCATTCCGGCGCCCACCTCATCCCAGCAGCAACAATGGAATGAACAGAGCGAAAAACTCTCAGCCGCCGAGCAGCAATTCGCTGCGATGAAAGATCAGAGGCAGCAAGCGCAATCGGCGTGGGAGAAGTCCCTAGCGGCCAAGCACCCCATTCATTGGGGCCCCGAGCGCGGACTTCTTCAAGATTTCGCCCTCGATGCGGAGAGCAAGAAAATTACATGGATTCCGAAGAACGCCGAATATGTCCCGGGTAAGATGCGCCGCGCCGCGAACTTTGACGGACAGCGCACCGCCAGTGCCGGCGACATTGCCAACTTTGACTACTACGACAAGTTCACGCTGGCCGCGTGGATCTTTCCCACCACAGGCAACGGCGCAATACTTACGCGCACGGAAGATGTACCGGAAGCCACTGGATATGGCCTATATCTGAAAGATGGAAAACTGCAAGTCAATCTGGTGAACCGCTGGCTTGACGACGGCGCCCGGGTCGAGACCCAGGCAAAGTTGACTCTCAACGAATGGCATCACGTCGCGGCGGTCTACGACGGTACGCGGGTGGCCGAAGGGATTCAAATCTACGTGGATGGCGTGAGCCAAAAATTTGCCGTTTCCCTGGATGACGTAAATCAATCGTTCGCCGCCAAGCATCCGTTTCGCATTGGCGCCGGCGGAGGCCCGGACAACCGGTTTCATGGGCAAATTGAAGACGCACGAATTTACCAGGTTGCGATCACGCCCGAAGAAGCGGCCATGCTGTCCGATCCGTCGTCACTGAACCAGATCGCCGCGGTTCCGGTGGACCAGCGCACGGCCACGCAGAAGCGAAAGTTGGAACTGGCCTTCGTCAGCCGGTACGCGCCAAAGCCGATACGGCAAGGGTGGGAACAGGTTGCGCAATCGCGAGCCGATCGCGAGCAGTTGATTGCGAGCTTTCCCACAACGATGGTGATGCAGGAGTTGCCCGCTCCGCGCGAGGCGTTCCGCCTGATTCGCGGCGCCTACGACCGGCCGGGCGAAAAAGTGATCCGCAGTCTGCCAGCGGTTCTTCCTCCACTGCCCGCGGGAGCTTCTAATGATCGTCTGGGTCTGGCCAAGTGGCTGGTGGATCCGGTGAATCCGCTCACGGCGCGTGTGGCAGTGAATCGCTTCTGGCAAATGTACTTCGGCACAGGAATCGTGAAGACGTCGGAAGACTTCGGTTCGCAAGGGGAATGGCCCAGCCATGCCGAACTTCTCGATTGGCTGGCCACCGAATTCACCCGCACCGGATGGGACGTAAAAGCCATGCAGAAGACCATGGTCATGAGCGCCACCTATCGCCAGTCGTCCCGCCTTACGCCGGATCTGTTACTGCGAGATCCTGAGAATCGCCTGTTAGCCCGCGGTCCGCGGCTGCGAATGTCCGCCGAGATGGTTCGCGATCAGGCGCTGGCCCTCTCCGGATTGTTAGTGGAGAAAATTGGCGGCCCCAGTGTGAAGCCGTACCAGCCTGCGGGATTGTGGAAGGAACTCTCAGGCGGAACAGATTACGTTCAGGACCGCGGTGAAAATCTCTACCGCCGCAGCCTGTACACGTATTGGAAGCGGGCCTCGCCGCCTCCGTCCATGATGACGTTTGATTCCGCCGGCCGCGAAATATGCACGGTACGTGAAACCCGAACGAACACACCGCTGCAAGCCCTGACGCTGATGAACGACGTGACCTACGTGGAAGCCTCGCGCGCGCTGGCACAGCGCATGATGACCGAAGGCGGCACAACTCCCGAGCAGCGCATTGGCTTCGCCTACCGCCTGGCAACCGCCCGCGAGCCGTCTAAGGCGCAGACGCAGATACTTCTCGATGGCTTCCACTATAACCTCGATCGCTATCAGACGGACCGGAAATCCGCACAGAGCCTGCTGCGGGAAGGAGAGTCGCCCCGCAATACGAAACTGGACCCAAGCCAACTGGCGGCCTACACGACTGTGGCAAGCCTCATACTAAATTTAGACGCTGCGGTGACAATCGAATGAAACCTTTAGACCTCACGCGTCGGCATTTCTTCAGCCGCGCCAGTACCGGAATCGGGGTAGCCGCTTTATCAAGCCTGCTCCAACAAGATCTGGGAGCGAGCGAAGGCGCCCTGCCCGGCATCCCTCATTTCGCGCCCAAAGCCAAACGTGTCATCTACCTGTTTCAATCCGGCGCTCCCTCGCAGATAGATCTCTTCGATCACAAACCCAAACTGCAGCAGTACCGCTCCAGCGAGTTGCCAGACTCCATTCGGCAAGGCCAACGCTTGACCGGGATGACCTCCACGCAGAGCAGCTTCCCGGTAGTCCCATCCATGTTCGAGTTCGCGCAGCACGGCAATTCCGGCGCGTGGGTCAGCCGGTTGATGCCGCACACCGCAAAGATCGTAGACCAACTCTGCTTCGTGAAATCGATGCACACCGAGGCCATCAATCACGACCCCGCCATCACGTTCTTCCAGACCGGCTTCCAGATCGCGGGCCGCCCCAGCATCGGCGCGTGGCTCTCCTACGGGCTCGGCAGTGAGAATAAGGATCTGCCAGGCTTCGTCGTGATGGTCTCGCAAGGAAGCGGCAATTTAGCGGACCAGCCTCTTTACGATCGTCTCTGGGGCAGCGGATTTCTGCCGTCGAAATACCAGGGAGTGAAGTTCCGCTCCATGGGTGACCCGGTGCTGTTTCTCTCCGATCCTCCGGGCGTCGCCAAATCCAGCAGAGCCAGATTTATTGACGATCTAGGCAAGCTGAACCAACTGGAATACGAAGAATTCGGCGATCCCGAAACCACCGCGCGTATCGCGCAGTACGAAATGGCATACCGGATGCAGACCTCGGTTCCGGAACTGACCGACATTTCAAAGGAGCCGGCCCGCACCTTTGAACTCTACGGACCCGACTCCCGCAAGCCCGGAACATACGCCGCAAACTGTCTGCTGGCGAGGCGTCTCTCGGAACGTGGAGTCCGATTTATCCAGCTCTTCCATCGAGGTTGGGATCAGCACAATCATCTGCCAAAGCAAATCGCCGGCCAATGCCAGGATACCGACCAAGCCTCAGCCGCCCTTGTGCAAGACCTGAAGGAGCGAGGCTTGCTGGACGAAACGCTAGTAGTCTGGGGCGGGGAATTCGGCCGCACCGTGTACTGCCAGGGCAAACTAACTGCCGACGATTATGGCCGCGATCATCACCCCAGATGCTTCACCATCTGGATGGCCGGAGGCGGCATCAAGCCGGGCATCACCTATGGCGCAACGGACGATTACTGCTACAACATCACTGAGAATCCGGTGGATGTCCACGATCTGCAGGCAACCATTCTTCACTGCCTGGGCATCGATCACACAAAACTGACATTTAAGTTTCAGGGCCGCCACTTCCGGCTCACAGACGTGCACGGCAAAGTAGTCAAAGGCGTGCTGGCCTAGTCGCCAACTCACGTCGCTTCGCCGCGCTGTATCGAATCCCGGATGCATCGCCACGCTTCCACGTACGGTACCCGGCCCCCGTTGAAAGCTCATTTATTTCTTTTTTCAAGCGACATCCTTTGAGGCATTCAAAACACAAAACAAAAAGTTCAAGAACCGCATTCTTCGGGAACTAACCATGTTCATTGCGACCTTGTTTTGTGATGGCCCGCTAACCCTGATATCGTCTCTGGTTTGCGAGCCATCGAATTTCTATAACTTGCCGAGAGCAACGCGACACCCAACTGCTCACCAGCTCAATT
>JANXXV010000801.1 GCA_025350445.1 Bryobacteraceae bacterium
CAGATTGGAATTGACAACGTGCGTCACTCCCAACGATCCGTTGTGCGTCCGGTCCGGGCGGATCAGGCCGAGTCCCTTAAGATACGCGGCATTGCCAAGATCGTCGTTGGCGTATGAATAACGCCCAAATAAATTCGTGGCCGGTGTGAAGCTGTGATCGACGCGGCTGGTGAACTGATCGCGCCGTTCCACATCGCTCGGCGTCTTTAGGTAGTTCACGCCCGCGCGCTGGCCGATGAAGTTCGGCGCCGGGAAATATTGCAGCAGTTGCTTTGAAATCCCATCGAAGCGGCTGGGCGGAATCACATTGTTCGGAAACGGCTGATTGTTATTGAAGGGATCTTTGATCTGCTTCGTTAACCCCGAAAAGTTTCCGCTCAGCATCTCGGTTGTCGGCACGTTGCCTTGCAGGATGACGCCCGTGATGCGGCGGCGTCCTTCATAGTTGCCGAAGAAAAACGTCTTGTCTTTTTTAATCGGGCCGCCAAGGTTAAAGCCGAACTGGTTGTAGCTGAATCGCGGCGCGCCGGCGGCAGGCCGAAAGAATTGTCCCGCCTGCAGCGCGCGGTTGCGCACGAAGTCGTAAGCCACACCGTGGAACTGATTCGTTCCCCGCTTCGTCACCATATCGATGCCCGCCGCTCCGTGTCCGTACGAGGCGTCCATGAAGTTCACCTGCACCTTGAATTCTTCCAGCGCGTCAAGCGAGAGCGCAATGGCAGGATTGTTTACATTCGCGATGGAGAAATCCACGCCATCCAGCATCGCGTTGGTCGACGTGTTGCGTATACCGCCAACCTCGGCCGAGCGTCCGTCCATTACGCTGCTGCCTCCCGCGGTCTTCAGCGCTCCCGGAGTAAGCGCTACCAGATCGAAGAAGTTGCGCGAATTGAGCGGCAGTTCCAGTACGGTGCGGTTATCGATGGTTGTACCCAATGCTGCGGTGTTGGTTTGCAGCAGCGGTGCGGACGCGGTTACCTTGACCGTGTCCGATGTCGCGCCGATCTGCATGGCGAAGTCGGCGCGCGTTTGCGTATTGACCCGCAACAAAACCTTCGAGGCGACGCCTGTCTTGAAGGCAGGCGCCGCGGCGGTCACGGTATACGTTCCCGGCGGCAGCGCGTTGAACTGGTAGTTGCCCGCTTCGTCCGTGGTGAACGACCGGCTTTCATCGGTATCGAGATTCTTTGCGGCCACTTGGGCCCCTGCAACAATTGCTCCGCTCGGATCGGTAACCGTTCCAAGTATCGTGCCCGTTCCATATTGCGACCACCCTAAACTTGCAAGCAAACAGAATGCGGCTAACAACTTCATCAATTTCATGCTGTACCCCTTAGGCAAATTTGCCAGAGCAGCCCATCGCTTGAGCGCTCGATCTGCTGGGTATCCTATCTCCTGTTAACAAAGCTGTCAAGGCCAATCCGCGGGTTGTCAAGGGCCGCATGAGCTACCTTGTCTACATGAAATGCCTCCTGGCCCTGACGCTGCTACTGTTGTATTCACGCTGAGGCGCAGTCCGGCCCGCCGTCTTCCGATACGCGCATCGTACTGCGATTTGGCTTTGGCGAAGTGCTGATCGTGGGGGGAAGTGCAGTGCGAATGCAAAGGGCTTCCGCCAATTGCAATACCGGGTTCTGTTGCTGCCTGCCTATCGCCTCTTCGTTGTGACGCCAGAATTTATTTAGGGCGTCCTACGCCCAGGGCCGGAGTGCAAGACCGAGTGGAAGAGTGGCAGCCAGTGGAAGGCGTACTCCGGCGCGCTTGCCCGCATTGTAGATGCCGATTCCGCGAATCGAATCGCCGGCTTGTGAGCGGCGGGGTCTCTGGCAGCGCCCGGTGATGGTCTGGCATGCGTATCGAGGGTAGTGCCTTCAAAATAACTCCCAAGGAACTGATCCCGTTCCTTACCCGCCATGAGCTTCCCAGGACGGCGGACCCATGGTTCGCGCCGAGGCCCCTGCCTCGGCTACCCGGATCACAAGCGCCATCCAAACGGATAGCTGCCGAGCCGGTGCACCGCCGTCCAATCCGAATCCCTAGTCAATTTGGGGACAATACCCTAGCGGGCCTGCGGCTACTTTTGAATCGCGATGGAAACACCTGACGGCGACGACACGCCACCCGCCTGTGCAACTATTTCCTGATCGCCATCCGGCACCGCACCAGGCAGAACGATCACGATCTGGTAAAGCCCCGCGGACCCGGGTGAGAGCGCGGCGCCAACTACCTGTGCCGGCAAGCCGCCCACGGTCACCGACGGCGGATTGGTTACGTAGGGCGCACCCGTCACTTGTACTCCGGCCGCAACGGCGGGAGTGGTTGTTCCGAAACCGGCGCCCCACAGAATCACGACATCGCCGGGCTTGGCCGGAGTCGTCGCGCCTGGAAACAGAGTCGCCGGACCAATGAAGCTGTAATCCGGCCTCGTGGCAACCGCGTACTTGCCCGCCCAGAGAAAGAAGGCCGGCGACGTCCCCAGGATTTGTGTCAACGACGGAGTGCTGGACACACCGTTCACCGTTACCACTACGCTTGCCGAGCCGGTGCCCGCATCGGTTGGCGCCTGCGCATTGATTTGCGTGTCGCTGATATACCCCACAAACGCGGGCCTGCCATTTACGCTCACGCTCACACCGTCGAGTTGCGTCGGCAGCGCACCGTCCACAATTTCATCGGCGCGCCATGTGCGGGCACTCGTCTTCGACAGATTTGTCCCCTGAATCGAAATCCAGGATCCCGCTGTGATGCCCGGCCGATAACTGGCGCCGTCCACCACGCCGGACTGGGATATCTCCGGCTTCGGTATGGCCGCCGCCGCGGTTAGCGTGTACTTGTTGGTATAGATGTGGTCGCCGCTCTCGCTGCCGTTATTGTTCGCCGCGTTGCCGGCGACGTATAAGACCACGTTACCCACGTCTGAAGAGGGGGGAGTCCATTCGAAAGTGAACGAACCGGATCCGGTCTTGCCTGACTGCGTCCCCCTGGTTGTGTGCTCAATGTAGACCAGCGGTAACGAAGCAGTGGGACAGCCGGTCTGACTTTCGGTGGTATAGGCAGTGTTGGCGCAGATCAGTTGCGTGAAACCGTCCGAGCCCGGGATGAACGTCCCGGCTTGAGCCTTACTATTGCCGGACTGCCGCGCAGTCAGCTCAAAACCCCACCGGCGTTGAGCCGGGTCACTCACTGTTACGGTAAGCGTTTGCTTGACCCCCGGCGTATACGTCAGGCCACCCGGAAAACCTACCGTCACGCTTCCGCTGCCCGAACTGCCGCCGTGACACGATGAACACGTTGATTCGCCTGGAACACCAGCAAGCGCGGCGTCCGGACCAGACGCGTAAGCGTAAACCAGCACAGGAAACACACCAAGCGCCACGGCCACTCGGGCCGGCATAAGAAGTCCGGATTTTGTCATCGGGATCGCTGGTCGGTACGACGAATTCATCCTCGTTCCGGTTTCAAGTAATTACTCCATCGCGCGTGCGAGAACGCGCGTGAACTCAAGAAGTCACTGAATATCCACGAATTCGCTGAACAGATCGAATCAGCGGTTCACCCCGCCACCTGCGTGGATTTGCGTGGACCTGCCGTCAATAATGTTGGGCGCGGACCAAGCTTCATCGTCTCTGAAACAATCGTAAGGATGCACTGCGGTTTGTCATTCGGGATAGCCGGTTGGGCGCATGTCAACCAGGTCAGTCCGAAGCGGCAGAGCCAGGTGGAAGCTCCGAACGGCAGCGCCAACTCGCTACGTGCCCACGGTTCCGGGAATGGAATACTGTTCCGAATGGCGTTCCCATCGGCGGTTACCGATCGCGATTGTACTCAATTGAAAACTGCGCGCTTCGACAGAGATCTCTCGGCGCTTGCTTATCAATAGCCGCTGTGATAAGCCTTCATGGATAGGCAGGGTTCACAATGCAGCGCTTCAATTTCTTCTTACTGGCAATGGCATCGTGCGCGCTTCCGGCGATGGCCCAGAACTTCGGCGAGATCACCGGAACGGTATCCGACGCGACGGCGGCCAGTATCGCGGGCGCTGTGGTAACAGTTACGAACACGGCCACCAGCCAATCCCGGCAGGTGTCTACCAACGAGACCGGCAACTATTCACTGACTTACCTGGTTCCCGGAGTCTACGATATTCGCGCGGAGAACCCGGGCTTCAAGGCATCCAGCCGCAAGGCCGTCGGCCTCGATGTAGGTGCGGTCCTTCGTATCGATTTCAAGCTGGAAGTGGGCGACGCCAGCCAGCAAATCGAGATCACCGCGGGCGCTCCCTTGTTGACCACGGAAAGCACTGCACTGGGCACTGTGATCGATAACCGGCGCATTGTGGATCTACCGTTGAACGGACGCGACTATCTGCAACTGGTAACTCTCAGCCCGAACGTGAGCACCGAAGGCGGCGCCGGTGGCGCGGGCGGATTGCAGGGCGGTACGCGCAGTCAAACCTCGCTCTCAATCGCGGGCCAGCGTCTGGAATACAACCGCTACACTCTGGACGGCGTAGAGAATACCGATCCGAATTTCAACTCCTACATCATTCATCCTTCGGTGGATGCGTTGCAGGAATTCAAAGTGCAGACGGGCATCTACTCCGCCGAGTTCGGGCGCGGCGCATCGCAGATCAACGCCACTACAAAATCGGGAACCAATGCTTATCACGGCGCGGCTTTCGAATTTCTACGGAATTCGGCTTTCGACGCGCGACAGTGGTTGCAAACCTCCGGAAGAAAGAATCCGTTTCGCCGCAACAATTACGGCTTTACTCTGGGCGGCCCGGTGCAGATTCCGAAACTGTTCAACGGCAAGGATCGCCTGTTCTTCATGTCGAACTTTGAATCGCTGCGCGACCGGCTGACGACCCAGGTGAGCGCTTCCGTGGCCACCGATGCCATGCGCGCCGGCGACTTTACCGGGCAGAGCCGCGCGATATTCGATCCCACTTCCCGCCTATTCAACAGCGCGGGAAATGCTATCTCCGCCACACCGTTCCCCGGAAACAAAATACCTCAATCGCGTTTCAGCTCGTCCGCGCTAAAATTGCTACCGTACTTTCCGCAAGCCGCTGTTCCGGGCAGCAGCCTGGTGCGGAATTTTGTGCGCGACGCCGTCACGCCAACCGATTCCGATCAGTTCAATCAACGGATCGATTTCAACCAGAATTCCCGTTCGAACTGGTTCGGCCGCTTCAGTTGGGGTAACGATTTACAGATCCCCACTGCCACATTCGCTACCGATGCTTTTCAGGTGGCCACCACCGTGCGCCAGGGAATGATTTCGAACGCACACATTCTGACGAACTCCATCGTGAATGAGGCGCGCTTCGCGTGGAACCAGTTCAACAACGATCTGGTGGGATATTTCGCGAACAATACCAATGTACAGAGCGCGCTCGGCATCAACGGATTGTTCGCGGCAAGCCCGTTGGCTTACGGTGTTCCGGCTATCGGCCTCGGCGGCGGGATTAGCAGTTTTGGCGGCGTCACTCCATGGGTTACCCGGGACGACACGTTCCAGTTCATGGACAATCTCTCCATAGTGCGCGGCCGGCACTCCCTGAAGCTAGGCGTGGAGGTGCGGCGTGACCGCTACAACCAATACGGCAACCAGAAGGCTACCGGTGAATTTATTTTCGACGGCCAGTCCACGTTCGATCCAACGAACCGCAACGCGAGTGGATTTATTTTCGCCGATTACATGCTGGGCTTGCCGGCCCAATCGGCACGCGTGGTGGCCATGGCGAACGGCATGCTCCGCCGGACTTCTTACTACGCCTACATCCAGGACGATTGGAAGATCACTCCGAAAATGACTTTGAATATCGGCATGCGTTATGAGAACGCGCGCCCCTGGGCGGACAAGTACCGCGGGATCGTGAACGTGCAAACGTTTGGACCCGGCGTGGACGCCAACGGCCTGATAGCCAACGCGAAGCCCCCCGTCATCACCCGGCCGGGCAGCGGAGATTTCTATGAAGGGTTGAACTTCCATTTCGCCGACGGCCAGGCGGTGCAGTCGGGCAATCAATATATGGGGCGCAGCCTGGTAAACTCCGATAACAATAACTTCGCACCGCGCATCGGTTTGTCATACAGCCCTACCGATCACTGGACGTTCCGCACGGGCTTCGGTATGTTCTATGTGCAGGATCCCGGCAACCCGGTGTTCGATATGGCGCGTAATCTGGCCGGACGCGACCTGTTCATCACCAGTATTGAGGACCGCAGCGCGGTGCTGCAAGATCCCTGGGCGCTGGAACGGCAGCGATTCACGTGTACAGGCTACAGCGGTACGTGCCTGGGCGCGCCGCAGATCCTGGGCAACATCCAGAATATGCGCACGCCTTATGTGACCCAATGGCTGTTCAATATTCAGCGCCAGCTTACGGACAATATCGCGCTGGAGGTGGGCTATCTGGGCAACGAAGGTCATAAACTGCAACGCTTCCGCATCTTCAACCAGCCGGTGCCCAAGACGGGACCAACCGATTCCAGAAGCGTCATTGCTCGCACGCCATGGCCGGTTTACGGACGTTTGCAGGAAGTAGACGGTGTGGACAATTCGAACTATCATGCCCTGAGTGCAAAGTTGACGCAACGGTTTTCCAAAGGTCTCACCTATATGCTTGGCTATACCTGGTCCAAGGCGATTGACGGCGGCAGCGGAATCCGCACCAACTCGGGCGATACCTTGTGGCCGGTGAACAGTTACGATCTACACGCCGAGCGGGGACTTTCGCAGTTCGATCTGCGGCACCGTTTCGTGGCATCTTACGTCTATGAACTGCCCTTCGGCCCCGGAAAACCATGGGCCACTCACGGTGTTCTGGGCGCTGTCGCGGGCGGCTGGCAATTGGGCGGCATCGTTACTTTCGCGGGCGGAACACCGGTCAATGTGACGCAACTCGGTGACACGGCCGGGCTAAATACGCTGGGCAACCAGCCGGACGCCACGGGCATCAGCCCCATCCCGGCGAACCGCAGCGCACAGCAATATTGGAATATCGCGTTCGCTAACTTCAACAGTCCGGATCTGAGTTGGAGACCGGGAAATATGGGCAGAAACACGTTGTTCCGTCCAGGCACGGCGCAGGCCGATCTGTCGTTTGCCAGAAACATCAAGATCTACGAAAATCACCTGCTGAACTTCCGGTTGGAAGCGTTTAATGCCTCGAATCACCCGAACTGGAACGTACCCAGCTCCGACGCGAGAAGCCCGTCCACTTTCGGTGTAATCACTTCCGCAAAGACGATGCGTTCCCTACAGCTCGCCCTAAAATATGTTTTCTAAAACCTGTATTCTCACCTGGATTGCCCTGACTGCGGGTTTGGCCGCGGCCGCCGAAGACAAACCGAACTCGCTGACGAAAAAAGAGTCGGCCTCGGGTTGGAGGTTGCTGTTTGACGGAAGCGGCATGAACGGCTGGGAAAGCCACTGGGCCGATAGCTTCCGTGCGAAGGATGGCGCGCTGGCCTGCGATGGGTCGGCCATGAGCTGGCTGAGCACCAAAGACACATTTGCGAACTACGATTTGAAGCTGGAGTTCCGCGGCAACGCGAAGGTCAATAGTGGAGTGTTTTTGCGTTCGGAGAAGGAAGGCCAGCCGCATATCACCGGTTACGAATTGCAGATTTGGGATTACCAGCCAGCCAAGTACAACACCGGAAGCCTGGTTGGTTCGGCGTTCGCGGAGCCAACGAAAATCCTGGGCGGCGAGTGGAACAAGTATGAGATTACGGCCGATGGGGATCACTTCGTGATCGTGCTGAATGGCAAGAAGCTACTGGATACGCACGACGCAAAACATGCCTCCGGAGTGCTTGGTTTCCAGTGCCAAAAAGACCAGCGGATCGAGTTCCGGAACATCCGGATTCTACCGCGAAAGTAAGGTTAAGTATGCCGGAGGCGATCAGCCTTCCCCAAAAAAAAGTGGCGGGCTGGCGCCAGATTTCACGGCCGTCACAACGCAATCCGGAGCATCCCAGGGACGACCGGAGTTCCCGGTTCCAGATTCAGAACGTTCAAAGCGCACAGGACCTGTAAGTGAATTGGAATAGTACCGTCGTACGCGTACCCCGATATGAAGGATGAGGAGTTTGGTGCAGGCACTATCATTGTCGATGCCCACAAACATTCGCGAAGTGCAGACAGATGGCATCCCGCGGCCGCGCCGTTAGCCGGAGTGCTGCTGCTCAGAACTGGAAATAGAGGAACGGCACGGTGCCTTCACCGGCCGCGAACAACTCCATCAGCGTCAGGCCGCAGACGATCACCGCCACTTTCGT
>JANXXV010000826.1 GCA_025350445.1 Bryobacteraceae bacterium
GTATTCCGCGTATAAGTCTCAAACGTTCGAATCCCGCGCTCACACAGGATGACTTCATAATTGCCGCCGGACATCACGTACTCAGCCGAAAGCAGCAATTCTTCCACTGTGGCCGCAATTCCCCGCTTCAACAACACCGGAATCCGTAACTTCCCCAGTTCCTTCAGCAAATTGAAGTTCTGCATGTTGCGCGCCCCAATCTGCAGAATGTCGGTATACGCAGCCATCAAGGGAATCTGCGTCTGGTCCATCACCTCGCTGATCACCAGCAAACCATTGCGGTCCGCCGCGGCGCGCATCATCTTCAGACCCACTTCGCCCAAGCCCTGAAAGCTATAGGGCGAACTGCGCGGCTTGAAGGCGCCGCCGCGGATGACCGACGCGCCCGACTCCGCCACCAGATCCGCGGCGCGATTGATCTGATCCTGATTTTCCACGCTGCACGGCCCCGCCATCACCACAACGTGAGTGCCGCCGATCTCCACTCCCTTGACCTTGACGATAGTACCGCCCGGCTTGAAATGGCGGCTGGCCAGTTTATAAGGCGAAACAATGCGGTGGCATTCCTTCACGCCATCCAGCGCTTCAAAATCGGCGGGATCGAAACTATCGGCGGGTCCCACGCCGCCCAGCACGGTATGGACCACTCCAGTAGAGCGGTGAACGGTGAAATTCAGCGAGACCAGCCGATCGATGACGCCTTGTACCTGCGCTTCCGAAGCGCCTTCCTGCATGACAACCAGCATTACTACTGTATCCTCATTTTTTGCAACGTTCGCATCTCGTCGATGACACGCTCGAAAACCCGCTTCACGGCGTCGGCGGGCAGCGGCCCTTCATTGTGTTCCAGAATGTTGCGGTAGACCTCGTCCTCGCGTTTGGGCTCATACACCGGTAGCGCGGCTTCCTGTTTCACGCCGCCGATAATCTCCACCACCCGCGTCCGTTCGTTCAGCAGATGCAGGATCCGAAGGTCGATATCGTCAATCTTGCGCCGGCATTCAGCCAGCTTCAACTGTGCGTCCTCTTTGGTCACTTTCGAGCCCTTTCGAGTCCACTTCTCAATTCGCGCGCCAATGCTTCCAGCTTCGCTTCCAATTCTGGATCACCGCCGTATTTCTCAATCGTCCGGACAATAGCGCTACCCACAACCACCGCGTCGGCGAAAGCGCCCACTTGCGCGGCATGGTCGGCGGTTGCTATGCCAAAGCCCACCGCCAGCGGTAACGGAGTAGCGGCGCGCATGGATGCCACCAATGGCCCCACCGCGTCCGAAACGGACACCTGCTCGCCCGTGACACCGGTTCGCGAGACCAGGTATACGAACCCGCTGGAATACTCCGCAACCAGCTTCAGCCGCCGCGGGGTGCTGGTGGGCGCGGCCAGGAAGACGGTGTCCAGATTGTTATCCCGCATCACGCCGATGTATTTCCCGGCCTCTTCCACGCTGAGGTCGGTAAGCAGGCAGCCGTCGATGCCACTCGCGGCCGCATCCTTCGCCAGCTTTTCCAGGCCGTAGCGGATCAGCGGGTTCATATAGGTGAACAGCAGCAGCGGAATCTCAGAGCGCCGGCGGATCTCTTCGGCGATCTTCAGAACGCCGGGAACAGTAGTGCCGGCCTTGAGTGCGCGTTCGGAAGCGCGCTGGATCACCGGTCCATCCGCGATAGGGTCGGAGAAGGGAACACCCAGTTCGATCAGATCGGCTCCGCCGCGTTCCAGCGCGGCCACCAGGGATGCAGTGCGGTTCGGCGCGGGATCGCCGGCGGTGAGATAGGCGATCAAACCCGGCCGGCCTTCCTGTTTGAGCCGGTCGAAGAGACGGCTAATGCGAGTCAATGTCGAGTTCCTTGATGTTCTCTCTGTAGATGTCGGTATCTTTATCGCCGCGGCCGGACAGGTTCACAATAAATACTTCGCCCTTGGCTTCCGGGGCGCGGTCCATCGCCTCAGCCACCGCGTGCGCCGATTCCAGCGCCGGGATCAGGCCTTCATTGCGCGCCAGGAACTGCGCGGCATCCAGGGCGCGTTTGTCATTCACCGACAGGTATTCGGCGCGCTTTTCATCGTGCAGCATCGCGTGTTCGGGGCCCACCGACGCATAATCCAGCCCCGCGGAAACCGAGTGCGTAAGCGCCACCTGGCCATCGGCATCCTGCAACAGATAGCTGAAAGTCCCTTGCAACACACCAGGCATTCCGCCGGAGAATCGGGCCGCGTGTTCGCCCAGTGCGCTGCTTCTGCCGCCGGCTTCCACGCCGATCAGGCGCACGCCCGTGTCCGCCAGAAACGGATGGAAGATGCCGATGGCGTTGCTGCCGCCGCCCACACAGGCGAAGATGCGATCCGGCAACCGGCCTTCCTGTTCCAGAATTTGCCGCCGCGCTTCAATGCCGATCACGCGGTGAAAATCACGCACCATCATCGGGTAGGGATGCGCGCCCAGGGCCGATCCCAGCAGATAGTAAGTGGTATCGATGTTGGTAACCCAGTCGCGCATCGCCTCGCTGATGGCGTCTTTCAGCGTGCGGCTGCCATTGGTCACGCTGACCACTTCAGCACCCAGCAACCGCATGCGGAAGACATTCAGCCGCTGGCGGCGCATATCTTCCTCACCCATGTAGACCACGCAATCGATGCCGAACAGCGCGCAGGCGGTTGCCGTGGCCACTCCATGTTGCCCGGCTCCGGTTTCGGCAATGATCCGCTTCTTGCCCATCTTCTTGGCGAGCAAAGCCTGGCCCAGCGCGTTGTTGATCTTGTGC
>JANXXV010000859.1 GCA_025350445.1 Bryobacteraceae bacterium
CGGAAGAGATCGCCGCGGTAGTGCATTTTCTAGCCAGCCCCGACTGTAGTTTCGTCACCGGTCAGTGCTACGATGCAAGCGGCGGTAGGGCCACATATTAAGGCCACGCAATAGGGTCACGTATTAGAGGTACGTACTCGAAGGAAACGTACAATTTGTTAAATCCCGAACAGTACATCTCCACATCGGTTTACGATCTGTTGCAGGCCGCTGCGAAAGGTCAGATTGGCTTCGACCACCGCTTGCTTCATGCCATTGTTGACCGCGGGGAAGCCGCGGTTCCCGATCTGTTGAAGTGGGGCGTCGAAGAACACGAAGAGAACCCGATCGACCTGGAAGAAGATGTCATCAATATCTTCCGGCACCTTCGCAACCCCGAGGCTATTCCGTTCTTCGTGCATTGTGTCAGGCTGCACCCCGACGATGTCTCCGATGAATTGGTTGCGGCCTTCTATGAAGTTCGCCGGCAAGCGGTCGAGCCGCTGCTGAAGCTCTACGCCGAACTCGAAGAAGAGCAGAGCGGGGAAGTCGCCTTCATTCTTGCTTCCTTCCGCATCCTCGATCCGCGTATCCTGGCCATCCTGGTGGACCGGCTGGAATACGACGCCGCCGACGGCTCCATCTCTCTCGGGCTCTATGGAGATCCGGCCTCGAAACCGGCTCTGGAAAGGATGCTGGCCACCGTCGATCCCGCGGAGGCTACCATCGTCCGCGACATCACCGACGCTATCGAACAACTGGGCCGGCCGGTGGACGAAGCGGTGGTCGATATCGACCTGTGGGAGGAGTATCCCGAGAAGTCCGGTCCGCACTTCGAACTTTTGAACGAAGAAGACCGGCTCAGTATGCTCGGCAGCGATTCGGCTGAGGTGCGCGCTGAAGCAGCGGCCAGTTTCGTCAATCGCGACCTCAATGAGATCAATCTCAAGCGCATCTTTGAGATGGCGAAGTCCGATCCGGACGCCTTGGTTCGCGCCAACGCCTGGGAGGCATTGTCGGGAGAGCTTGAGAATTCGCATATCCGCAATGCAATGTTCGAACGCCTCGCTAACCGGGAGACGCCGATCGAAGAGCGCTGCGGAGCATTGATTGGTCTGGCCCAACAGGCCGGCCAACCGGAGATCCGCACGTTCGCCGAAGAGTTCTACCAGATCAAGGAATGCCGCGCGAAGGCGCTCGAAGCCATGTGGCGTTCTCTTGACCGTTCGTTCGCCGAGTACTTCCCACAGCACTTGGACGATGCCGATTCCGAGACGCGCCGCCAGGCGATCTGGGGCGTCGGCTACCTGGGAATCTACGCCAGCGCGGAGAAGCTCACCAGGTTCTTTGAAGATGAAGAGCTCCGTGCGGACGCGTTGTTCGCCTACGCGTTGTCGGCCCGTCATGAAATCTCAAAGGCGCGGATCAGAGGACTGCTGCGCAAGATTGAAGAACAGGCAGGCAGTCTGTCGGAAGGCGAGACTGAACTCGTTCAATTAGCCTTGGATGAGCGCTTGGTCCTGCACGGACATGCCCCGGTGTTCTTCCCCGATACGCCCCCCGACGAGCCAGAGCCGGTGGCCCCGGCATTGGTGACCGCCGGACGCAATGACCCCTGCCCCTGCGGTAGCGGCAAGAAGTTCAAGAAGTGCTGCGGAGCGGCTGCCTGATGGAATACTCTTCCACTCTTCCCAACGCAATGGTGACGACTGCTCTGGAACTTCAGGGCTATCGCGTTATCCGATCCATCGGTGTGGTCCGGGGTATCACCGTGCGCTCGCGGTCCATTTTCGGGACGCTGGGTGGCGCTCTCCAGACGATCGTCGGAGGCAACATCAGTCTGTTCACCGAACTCTGTGAGAAGACCCGGCTCGAGGCCTTCGAGCTGATGCTTCAGCATGCAGCCGGGATGGGCGCCAACGCCATCATCGCCATGCGCTACGATGCCACCGAAGTGATGGACGGCGTGACCGAGGTCCTGGCCTACGGCACTGCTGTCATTGTCGAGCCCGTACCGCAGGGCTTAAGCTTCCAGACATGATAAACTGGTCGCAAAATGAAGATCTTCGTCATCCTGGCTGCGTCGTCGCTTAGCGCTTTCGCAGCGTCTCCGGAACGAGCGCTCGCAATCCTGCAAGAGCGTTGCCAAGGCTGCCATGGCGAGGCGATGGACATGTCCGGCCTGCGCTTGAACTCTCGTGAGGCGGTATTGAAAGGTGGTAAACACGGACCTGCCGTGGAGCCCGGCGATGCAAGCAAGAGCCGTCTTTATCAGGCAGTGACGCAGGCGATCCAGCCCGCCATGCCGCCTGGCAAACCGCTGGCCGCGGATGAAATCGCAGTCTTAAAGGACTGGATCGACGCCGGCGCCCTCTGGCCGGATAAGCTGACCACCACGCACAAGAGCCAGTGGTGGGCGTTCCAGAAGCCGAAGCGTCCGGAGGTGCCGCGGATGGCCGGAGCAACGAATCCAATCGACGCTTTTCTACTGGCGAAGCTGCAAGCCAAGCAGTTGAAGCCCGCTGCGGAAGCGGATCGGCTGGCCCTGGTGCGCCGGGCGTACTACGATCTGCACGGTCTTCCACCCACCGCCGAACAAGCGCGTGCCTTCGTGAACGACGCCGCGCCGGATGCTTACGAGAAGCTGCTGGACGGGCTGCTGGCCTCCCCGCGTTACGGCGAGAAGTGGGGACGACACTGGCTCGATCTGGTGCGCTACGGCGACACCGCCGGCTTTGAGCAGGACCCCTACAACCTGGAATCCTGGCGCTTCCGCGACTGGGTGATCAAGTCGTTCAATGAAGACAAGCCGTATGATCGTTTCGTCAAGGAACAGCTTGCGGCCGATGAACTCTGGCCTGAGAATCCGGAAGCCTGCACCGGTACCGGCTATTTCTGCGTCGGCGCGAACCGCGACATGCTCTTCAAGGTGGAAGATCAAAACAGGATTGAGACGTTGACGGATTTTGTGGATACAACGTCATCCGTGTTCCTTGGTTTGAGCGTCGGCTGCGCACGCTGTCACGATCACAAGTTCGATCCCATCCCGCAGAAAGATTACTACCGCATGCAGGCCATCTTTGCTCCCGCGGTGAAGACCCGGGTGTTTCTGGACTACAATCCAGCCCGGCAGTACGATCTGGCGGAGAACTCCAGACAGATCAGGCTGCGCCAGATCGGCGAAGAGATTGAGCGCATTCAGGCGGCATCGAAGAAGCGCGCTTTGGACGCCAAACTCACGAATGTTTCCGAAGCCACGCGCGTAGCATTCCACACCGATGAATCCAAGCGCACCCCCGCCCAACAGGAGTTGGTAGAGGCGAACCGGAAGACCATCAAGGTGGGCGACGATGAGATTCGCGCCGGCCTGACGCAGGAAGAAGCCGAGCGGCTGCACGCGGTGGAGAAGCGGCTGGTAGGAATGTTCGCAGGGTACAAACCGCCGCCCATGTCCCCGGGAATTATGGATATTGGCCGCGAAGCACCGCGTACCTTCGTTGCCGTTCGCGGGAATCCGCTCGTCCGCGGAGATCGCGTCGGCCCGGGATTTCTGACCGCTCTTGGTGGTGGTGATGTTCCCGAGCCGCCGGAAGAGGCGAACACCACTTACCGCCGCAAGGCGCTGGCTGAGTGGATCGCAAACCCGGAGAATCCAATGACGGCGCGGGTGATGGTGAATCGCATCTGGCAGTTCCACATGGGGCGAGGGATCGTCGCCACGCCCAGCGATTACGGCGTGCGCGGCACACTGCCTTCGCATCCGGAATTGCTCGACTGGCTGGCCACTGAGTTTGTGGCACGCGGCTGGTCGATGAAGCAGATGCACAAGGTGATTATGACGTCGGCCGCTTACCGCCGGAGTTCCGTCGAAAGTCCGGAAGCGCGCGAGCGGGACCCGGAAAATATTCTGTTGTCGCATGGCAACCGGCGCCGGCTCGAAGCGGAAGAGATCCGCGATTCTATACTTGCAGCGTCCGGCGATCTCAACCTCAAGATGGAAGGAATGCCAGTGGCGCCGCCGCTGGACAAAGATGAGCTTTACGGAATCATCGGCGACCCCAGCAGCGCGTGGGTGGTGACCGCGGATGCCCGTGAACACACGCGGCGCAGCGTTTACCTTTTGAGCCGCCGCGCATTCCGCGCACCGATGTTCGAACTGTTCGATAGTCCCGATGGCATCATGTCCTGTTCGCGGCGCGAGTCGAGTACGATTGCACCACAGTCGTTGACTATGCTCAACGGGCGGTTCACGGTGGAACAATCGAAGTCGTTGGCGGCGAAACTTGCGCAGGCGTCCGCGGCGGAACGGATCGATCAGGCTTGGGAGCATGTATTGAGCCGTAAGCCAACCGCCGACGAACGCAGTGCCGCGCGGAAGTTTTTGGATAAACAACAGCAGAACCTCGGCTCCGATACGGCAGCGCTTCAGGAGTTGGGCCGGAGCCTTTTCAACCTTAACGAGTTTCTCTATGTGGAATAAACATGTCGACTAGACGCGATTTTCTACTTCGTACCGGACACGGGTTTGGTGGCGCTGCCCTGGCGGCAATGCTGCAAGGAGCGGCCCTTGGGGCAACCGCCAATCCGCTGGCGCCCAAGCTGCCCCCGCAGGCGGCGAAGGCGAAGAGCGTGATCTACCTCTTCATGCACGGCGGCGCCAGTCATGTGGACACGTTCGATCCGAAGCCCGAGCTGACGCGGATGAGTGGCAAGCCGATCTCCGCCGAAGCAGCGAAGGGGCTGAAGACCAGCTTCATTCACGACCCTACGAAGGCGCTGCTTCGCGGCAGCCCATGGAAGTTTGAGCGGCGCGGAAAATCGGGTATTGAGGTGTCTGAACTCTACACGCACTTGGGCGCGCACATCGACGACATCGCGGTGATCCGTTCCTGTTACAGCGATCAGTTCGACCACGCGCCGGCCATTTTTCTGCGTAACTCGGGTTCGCAGTTTCCTGGACGGCCCTGCCTTGGTTCGTGGGTGACTTACGGTCTGGGGACGGAGAATCAGGATCTGCCGGCGTTTGTGGTGATGACAGACGGCTCAACGAAGAGCGGACCCCCGGCATATGGCGCGGGATTTCTGCCACAGGTTTATCAGGGCACGGTGTTCCGCAGTGCTGCGAATCCGATGCTGAACCTGCGTACACCCGCCGGTGTCACCAACGAAGCGCAGCGCGAGACGCTGGACTTCATCGCGCGGATGGATCGCAGTCATCTGGCCAACAAAGGCGAAGACTCTACGCTGGAGGCGCGCATCGCCAGCTACGAGCTTGCCTACCGCATGCAGAGCGAGGCTCCGGATGCGGTGGATTTGAAGAAGGAGTCCGAGGCCACGCGAAAGCTGTACGGCATTGATGAAGAAATCACCGAAGACTTCGGGCAGAAGTGCCTGCTGGCACGGCGTCTGGTGCAGCGCGGTGTTCGATTCATCCAGCTCTATTCGGGCACGCAGGTAGGCGACGATTGGGACAACGCGCACACCGATCTGACAGGATCGCATACGAAGATGTGCAAGAAGACGGACAAGCCGATTGCGGGGTTACTGGCTGATTTGAAGGCCCATGGCTTGTTGGAATCCACGCTGGTGGTCTGGGGCTGTGAGTTCGGCCGCACGCCGCTCTCGCAGGGCCAGAACGGACGCGACCATCACCCGTATGGATTTTCGATGTGGATGGCAGGCGGGGGGATCAAGGGCGGGCAGGTGATTGGCGCGACCGATGAGTTCGGCTTACGGGCGGTGGAGAATCCCCTGGATGCGCACGATGCGAACGCTTCTATTTTAAGATTACTTGGCTTGGATCACACTAAGCTTACGTATCTTTATCAGGGCCGCGATATGCGCCTGACCGATGTCCACGGCGACAACGAGTTTACGAAACGCCTGATAACCTAAGTGTAGTGTTCGCTAATTATCAAGGACGGCGGGTCCCCGGACCCGCAGCCAGCCCTCTGGCTGGCGCTTGTGACCCGGGAAGCCGAGGCCGGGGCCTCGGTGCGGACCAAGGGGTCCGCCTTCCAATTGTTGTGCTGTTTGCGTCGTCAATTTTGTTCGCTCAGCCCACCCCGCAACAAATCGAATTCTTCGAGCAGAAGATTCGGCCGGTGCTCGCTGAGAAATGCTACGGCTGCCATAACGCGAAGCTCAAAACTCCGATGGGAGGTCTGCGCCTGGATTCGCGTGACGCACTGCTGAAGGGTGGCGATAGCGGGCCTGCCATCATCGCCGGCGACCCTGCTCACAGCCGGTTGATCTCTGCACTGTCGTATAAAGAAGAACTGAAAATGCCGCCCACAGGCAAGCTCTCCGATGAGCAACGGGCGGACTTCACCACCTGGGTGGAGATGGGTGCGCCGGATCCTCGTACCAGTTCAACGGCGATCGCCGCAAAGAAGCCGTACGACTTTTCAGCGGGACGGAAGTTCTGGGCATTCCAACCGCTTGCTCATGTTGCCGGGAATAGCATTGACGGCTTCATTTTAGAGAAGCTTGCCTCGCAAGGTTTGCATCCAGCCCCGCGCGCGGACCGGCGGGTTCTGTTGCGTCGCGTCACATACGATTTGACAGGCCTTCCTCCCACGCCGGAAGAGATCGCGGAGTTTCTGAATGACACGTCGCCAAACGCCTATGCGAAGGTAGTCGACCGGCTGCTGGCGTCCCCGCACTATGGCGAACGCTGGGGGCGGCACTGGCTGGACCTGGTCCGATATGCTGAAACAAACGGCCACGAATATGACGACGACAAGCTCGACGCCTGGCGATATCGGGACTATGTCATCCGCGCCTTCAACCAGGACGTTCCATACGACCAACTGATCCGCGAACATATCGCAGGCGATTTGCTGCCAAATAAACGGCTAAGCGCCGACGGGTCCGCGCTGGAATCGCCGCTGGGTACGTCGTTCTTTTGGTTTGGGGAAGTGCTCAACAGTGCTACCGATTCGGTGAAGTCGCGTGCCGATGAAGTGGATAATCAAATAGACATCGTTGGCAAAACGTTTCAGGGTTTGACTGTCGCCTGCGCGCGCTGCCACGATCATAAATTCGATCCCATTCCAACCGCCGATTACTATGCGTTGGCGGGTGTGATGCACAGCACTGAGGTTCAGGAGTCGGTGATCGATTCGCCCGCCCGCGCGCGGGAAATCGAGGCGCTGCGCCGGCAGATCGCACCGGTTCCGGCAGCCCCGGTTTCGCCCTCGCAATTCGCCGATTGGCGTGTATCCGGCGCGGCGTTTCACAGCGCTCCGCAACAGGGCGTCGCCAATTCGTTCGAGTCGGGTTCAGACCGGTTTGTCGGAACGCTTACGTCGCAGAAGTTTCGGATGCCGAAGCTTTGGGTTCATGTACGCATCGGTGGAACCAAGAGCGACGTCAAGCTGAAGGAGAACGGACCGCTGCGCTTCACTTTGGTTGCCGACGGCTACAAGGCGATGCATCTGACATCGGATGGCGATGACACGCCGCATTGGAAATCAATGCGCATGACGCTGGCCATCAACCGCATGTGTTACTTCGAAATCGTCGACCGCAGTCCGGAAGGCCACATCATAGTGGACAAAATTGTCTTCTCTGATTCGAAGGAGCCACCCGCTGATGAAGCGTCACCTTTAGTGTTGCCGCCCCAAGTGGATTCCAAGATTCCGCCATCTGCATTTGCGACGCTGGCCAGTGATTGGGAGTCGCACAACGTGCGCATTCACATCCGCGGCAATCACAAGAATCTGGGCGAAGAAGTTCCGCGGCGATTCCTGCAGATTGTCGCCGGTGAGAACCAGAAGCCGATCGCTTCCGGCAGCGGCCGGATGGAGGTGGCGAACGCGATCGCGAACGCGGACAATCCACTCACCGCGCGCGTGATGGTGAATCGCATCTGGCAGCATCACTTAGGGTACGGAATCGTCCGGTCGGTTGATAATTTTGGCAAGATGGGCGATCGGCCTACACACCCCGAACTGCTGGACTTTCTGGCAGCCGAGTTTATCAAGAGCGGGTGGTCAATCAAGGCCATACACCGCATGATGCTGTTGAGTGAAACGTATCAAATGTCGAGTAAGACCGATCCTGTCGCCGCGAAGGTCGATCCGGAGAACAAGCTTCTGCATCATATGCCGGTACGGCGTTTGGAAGCCGAAGCGGTGCGCGATTCGATCCTGGCGATTTCAGGCCGCATTGACTCCACGCTATATGGTCCGAGTATTCCGCCGTACATCAGCAGTTATCAGGACGGACGAGGCAAGCCGGTAACCGGTCCTCTGGATGGCGCCGGACGCCGCAGCATTTACATCCAGGTGCGCCGCAATTTCCTGACGCCGATGTTCCTGGCGTTCGATTATCCGTTGCCGATTTCCACCATTGGCGTGCGCGGAACTTCGACTGTGCCATCGCAAGCGCTGATCATGATGAACAACGAATTCGTCACGGCTCAGGCGGGCAAGTGGGCGGAACAAAATGGCGGTTTGACGCGCATGTATGAACAGGCTTTCAGCCGGCCTCCGGACGCGAAGGAGCAGGCGGAGATTACTGAATTCCTAAAAGACCACTCTTGGACGGACCTGGCACACGTCCTATTAAATTCACCGGAGTTTCTCTACCTCCAATGATGACTCGACGAGAAGCACTTTGCCGTGGTGCGAATGGATTCGGGGGACTGGCTCTTGCCACACTGCTGGCTGAGAAATCGAATGCGGCCGCACGTGCGCCGCATCACCCGGCGAAAGCGAAGTCGGTGATCTTCCTTTTCATGGATGGAGGCCCTTCGCAGATTGACACCTTCGATCCCAAGCCGCGGCTGATTCAGGATAACGGCAAGCCGATTCCGTTGAAGACGCCAACCACCGTTTTCAACATCAGCGATAAGATGCTGGGGTCTCCATTCCAGTTCAAGCAGCACGGACAATCGGGCGCTTGGGTGAGCGAGCTTTTCCCACACGTCGCCACGTGCGTCGATGATATGGCGATCGTGCGCTCCATGGTGGCCGACCACTCCGAGCATACGGCGGCGAACTACTTCATGCATTCCGGATCAGGTTTTCAGGGACGTCCGAGCATGGGCGGATGGGTGAACTACGGGCTGGGCAGCGAGTGCGACAATCTGCCGGGCTTCATTGTGCTGGAAAGCGGCTTGATACCGCCGGGTGGCCTGGATCTTTTCGGCAGCGGCTTTCTTCCGGCCAGTTACCAAGGCACGTTGTTCCGCAAAGGTGCGCATCCGGTGGCTGATCTGGAGCCGCGCGAAGCTTCCGTAGCGCTGCAACAGAGCAAGCTGGGCCTGTTGAAGAAGTTGAATCAGGGTGTGCTGGAACGCTTCGCCGGTGTAAGCGAAGTGGAGGCCACCATCAGTAACTACGAACTGGCGTTCCGCATGCAGACGGAAGTTCCGCGATTGCTCGATTGGTCGGGCGAATCGGATGCGACGAAGAAGATGTACGGCATTGATGAGCCTGACACCGCCGAATTCGGCAGGGAATGTCTGATTGCCCGGAGACTCGTCGAGCGCGGTGTACGGTTCATCGAACTGCTGACGCCGGCGCGTAAGGGCTTCGACCGTTGGGATCAGCACGGAAATCTGGAGGATGGCCACCGGACCAATTCGAAGGCCGTGGACCAACCGATTGCCGCGTTGCTGAAGGATCTGAAAGGCCGTGGATTGCTGGATCAGACGCTAGTGCTATGGGGCGGGGAATTCGGCCGGACGCCTTGCGCGCAGATTCCGGACGGCGGGTATACCAAGGCAGTGGGGCGCGATCACAATCCGTTCGGCTTCACCATGTGGATGGCGGGCGGTGGCGTGAAAGGCGGTATTGTCCACGGCGCGACGGATGAGTTTGGCTACTACGCGGTAGAGGACAAGGTCCACGTGCACGATTTGCACGCCACCATTCTGCATCTGCTGGGACTGGATCACAAACGGCTGACGTACCGGTTCAGCGGACGCGATATGCGGCTGACTGATGTTGCCGGCGAACTGGTTCCGAAGCTGATGGCGTAGCGTTGGCTACGGCGCTGCCGGCGGCTTGACCTCTGAAGGCTGAATGGGAATTTCTTTGTCTTTCAATTCCTTTTCCTTCAGTTCCTTTTCTCTTTCCTCCATCGCCTTCTTGCCGAAGCGGGGTACCCTGGGCACCGGCTTCGCGCTAGCCATCTCAGTGTAGACGTTGATGATCCGTTCCTTCTGAGCTGGATCTAGAATCAGGTACCGGTGTTTGCCTTGCGGGGATGGCGTGAACTTTGTGCGGCCGTCGTCCAACACGGTGATTGTTCCCGGGTCTGAGAGTTTGAAATAGCCGTCCTGCGAATGAACCGCATAGAGCACCGTGCTCATATCGCCCGACGGGGCATCGTACGGCATCGGCTGGAATGCTTTGTAAGCATCGACCACTGGATGCGCGGGGGACCAGGCGAAATCCTTTTCAATGCTGGCGGCGGGGAACGGAAGAGCCTCGCTAATTTCGGAACCGGAGATGACGATGGGCGTAGGCCATTCAGCAAAGAGCTTGCGCGCGGCCGGAATGTCGGTCTTGATATTAAGTTCCGGCTTACCGTCGGGGAACGCGCCACCGGTCATCGCCAGGAAACGGCATTTCGCGGTTACCAGATCCTTGAAGCCGGGCAGGTCCAGCACCTGCGCGAAATTGGTGGCAGGCCCTGCCAGAATTGCGATGGAGTTCTGATCGTATTGCGATGTGAACGCGTTGCGGATGAGCGCCGGAACTTCCGCCGTATCGTTGAGCTGGTGGATACCGTGCGCGTACATCGGTTTGCCCTCGGCGGTCATTTTCGCCAGAGGGACGGAGAGCATCGGAGTCTCGTCCTTGGTCTTTCCATTGGTGGCCAGTCCGACAGGCAGTGTGCGGCCGACCCCGCCGAACCCTCCGTTGACGGCGCCTGCATAGAAGCGGCCCACCGCTTCGCAGTACGCCGCGGAGCTGAGATTCGCGCGGCTGACACTTACCGATACCACGCGTGCTTCGTTCTTTCCGTCGAACCCGTAGAGCAGCGCCAGCGCCAGCGCGCCGTCGATACTGGAACCCATGTCAGAGTCGAAGACGATCCCGACGGGGGGCTTTGCCTGTCCTTGAAACTGCATAGATGCCTCGGAAACTACAAAAATTCGTGTACACCGCTCCCTCACGGTCGCGGCTCGGAGACTAAGCTCTAACTTAAATTCAGGCCGTCCAGCCTTCCGGTGGAATCACCGAAGTTCTCGCCGTGTACATCCATGCGGTCCATCATGGAAAGGAAGAGATTCGACATCGGCGTCTCTTTGCGGTAGTTGATGCGGCGACCGGTCTTGATGTAGTTATCGCCGCCGTGCCCCACCAGCAACGTCGGCAGATCCTCGTGATTGAGCTTGTTGCCGTCGGTCAGACCGGCGCCGTAGACAATCATG
>JANXXV010000964.1 GCA_025350445.1 Bryobacteraceae bacterium
CCCATATCTATCAATAATAACCGATTCGCTCCCAGAACTTCGGCTGACGGCTGGGCGTGGGCAGGGCGGACTTGGGGCCCGCGGCGACGATGGTTTCGAAGGCCGCTTTTTCCGCGCCATGAAGGCGCATCCGATATTCGAGTTCGGCGGCCAGTTCGTTCTCGGTCATGGACGGCTTCAACTGTTTCAAAGCGGTGTCGAAGGCGGCGGAGTTCGTCAGAACCGATTGGCGGATCAGAGCGATTTCGGCTTCGGATTTCACCATGCGCTGCTGTTCTACCAGGCCGTTCACCGGGTGGAGCGAGCTCTTTCCGGGGAGCCCTTTCTCGAGTTCGATGAAGCTGCCGTAGGGGATGCGGTTTGCTTCGAACCCGATCCGTTTCCAACGCTTTTTCGCGATCAGCTTCAGGGCGGCGGCGAAGAGCGATCCACGGACGATTTCGACCTTCGCGCTGCTCTCGCCGGCGGCGCGGATGGTGTACCTGGGGTCAGTGAACAGAGTTGCCGAGCCTTCCGCGATGACCAGCAATCCGTTGCTGCCTGTGAATCCGCAGAGGTAGCGGATGTTGGGCAGTGCAGACACAATCAGGGCATCCAGCTTCATTTCGGGAAGCTGTTCGGCAACTCGTTCGTTGGGTGTCATTGCGGTGTGAGGACCAGTTTGCCGGTGGTTTTGCGGCTCTCAAGGTCGCGGTGAGCCTGCCGGACGTCTGCCAGTTTATACGTTTTTTCGATGTGGATGTTCAGCTGGCCGGACTTGATGCCGTTCAGCACGTCGCTTGCCCGCCAGGCCAGTTCTTCGGGAGTAGCTATGTGGAAGGCTAGCGTGGGCCTCGTTAGGAACAGCGAGCCGCGCTGGCTGAGCAGCAGCGGGTCGATGGGAGCCGCCGGACCGCTGGACTGGCCGAACGACACCATCATGCCGCGCGGGCGGATGCAACCGAGGCTCTTGAGAAACGTGGTTGCGCCTACCGAATCGTAGACTACGTCTACGCCTTTGCCGTCCGTGATGCGTTTCACTTCTGTTTCAAAATCCTGCGTGGTGTAGAGGATCGTCTCGTCCGCACCTGCTTTGCGCGCCACCGCGGCCTTCGCCTCGGTGGACATGGTGCCGATGACTTTTGCGCCCAGGGCTTTGGCCATCTGGACGATCAAGAGCCCGGCTCCTCCGGCGGCGGCGTGGACCAGCGCGGTGTCGCCTTTCTTCAACGGGAAGGTGGAGTGCGTCAGATAATGGGCGGTCATGCCTTGCAGCATTGCTCCTGCCGCGACTTTGAGGTCGATACCTTCGGGCACATGCACCAACATTTTGGTGGGAACGGCGGCGTATTCGGCATAGGCGCCTAATACGGACGTGTAGGCCACCCGGTCGCCCACGGCGAAGCCCGTTGCGCCTTCGCCCAGCGCTTCAATCACGCCCGCTGCTTCCTGGCCCAGCGTGAAGGGGATGGGCAGTTTGTAGAGACCGATGCGCTGATAGACGTCTATGAAGTTGACGCCGCTGGCGGCGATCTTTACCAGTGCCTGCCCCGGAGCGGGCTTGGGAATATCCACTTCCTCATAGTTCAGATCTTCGGGACCGCCGGTGTGGTGGACCAGGATTGCTTTCATGAATGCACCTTTCGTCTGAGATGTACTGCCGCTGCGTAGAGTATCAAGTATATGACGGTGAACGGGAAAAGAATTAGGCGCACGATGGTGCGGACGGCTCCGGCGCCGGAAAGGCCTGCGCGGTAGAGGGCGAAGTGGCGCATAACCCGCCAGTTTCGCCACTGGACCCAGAAGAAGTCGGCGTTCTCATTGAGGATGAATAGCTTGGCCGGGACGCGCGCGGCCAGCATCCACTTCCACTTTGTCATGATGGGCTCGGCATCGCAGATGATGCCGATGATGCCGGGCTTGCGCTCGGCCAGATCGAGGAGCAGGCGGGCGCGGCCCTCCGCGCCCGGGTACTCATGGATGCGAAACACTTTGCCTTCGACGCCTTCCGGGGTGCCGGCGAAGCATGTTACCAGGTCGAACTCGACCTGTTCTCCGACTGCCTTGCGCAGAATGGGAATCAGGGCTTCCAGCAGGTGGCGGCTGCCGCTTTCGACTAGAAGCACCCGGTCGAAGGACGGGACCAGGCTTGTGAAGAAGTTTTTCACACACCCCAGCTGTAGTCCGCGATGGCTTGCTGCACGGTCTCATCACTTTCGGTGAGACGCATCAGTTCGAGTCGAATGGCATCGACCAGGGCTTGCCAGCTTGCTTCGATTACGTTCTCGGAAACGCCTACGGTGGCCCAACTGCGGCGATGATCGGACCATTCGGTCAGCACACGGACCTTGGCGGCGGTGCCTTTTTTGGAATCGATTACGCGGACCTTGTAATCCGTCAGGCGGACGTTGGCGATGGCCGGGTAGAACGTTGCCAGGCACTGGCGGAGGCAGAGGTCCAGAGCGTTTACAGGGCCGTGGCCGGTGGCGGTGGCGGAACGGATACTGTCTTGCGCCTTAAGGGTGACAGTGGCTGTGGTCTGCGCGTCCTTGTTCGCACTCATGCGGGTGGTGACTTCAAAGCCTATCAGTTCGAAGA
>JANXXV010000444.1 GCA_025350445.1 Bryobacteraceae bacterium
TCCGTCATCGAAAGCTGCCGCCGGCTCAAGTTGCCCCTCCGGCAGTACCTGGCCTCGATTCTGCCCGGGATGGCGAAGCTCTCGATCCAGCGCATCGGCCAATACACGCCCACCGCCTGGGCCGCTTCCCGGCTTTGATCCTGTTTTCAGTCTTCACCGCTCAAGCCGCTGCCGTCAACCCTGCTGTTGCTCTGACGCTTACGGATGACCGCATCCGGCGGGGCGTGCTGAATTGCTCGCGGCAGTGGGGCAAGAGCACCGTGTCAGCGGCGAAAGCCGTCTATCGGGCGTATACACGGCCGGAAAGTCTGGTGGTGGTGTTGAGTCCGGGGGAAAGGCAGAGCGGCGAGTTTATGCGCAAAGCCGCGGCGTTTACCCAAAAGCTGGGGATTGCGCCGCGCGGAGACGGCGGCAACAAGATGTCGCTGGTGTATCCGCATGGGTCGAGAATTGTGGGGCTGCCGGGCGTGCAAGAAACCGTGCGCGGGTTTTCCGCAGTTTCGTTGATGCTAATCGATGAAGCGTCACGGGTGAGTGACGAGCTATACCATGCCGTGATGCCCATGCTGGCGGTGAGCAATGGGGATTTATGGCTGATGAGCACGCCCGACGGCCAACGGGGATTCTTTTATGAAGAATGGGCGAATGGCGGGGATGGGTGGGTGCGGGTGAGCGCGCCGGGGTGGGAGTGCCCGCGGATTTCGGCCGAAGTGCTGGCGGAAGCGCGGGCGACCCTGGGCGAACAGGAGTTCCGGCAGGAGTTTGGCTGTGAGTTCGTAGACTCGGGCGAATGCCTGTTCGACAGCGAGACAATCCGGGCGGCGATCACGGATGCCGTGCTGCCGCTGGATCTGCGGAGGCGTTGAGGGCGGGCGCCCGTTTGGAGTCCCGCTGTGATAGTTTGACGAGCAGGAGCGCAGACATGAACCCTAAGGGATCAGAGACAGGCACGTTTTTCAACCGGCGCACGGCGATCCGCGGCGTCATCACGGCGGGCGCCGCCGGTTTGTTGGCCGCTGCGCCAGCCAGCAAGACCACTCCGGCGAAAGCGGCATCGGCGGGCCCGGTGATGGCTTCCTATTCGAAGGGAATCGTCGAGACGAATTCTGGAAAAGTACGCGGCTACGTCAACCGGAATGTTTCGGTGTTTCGCGGTATCCCGTACGGCGCTCCGGCGGGCGGCGCCAACCGGTTTATGCCGCCGGAGAAACCGAAGCCGTGGGCGGGGGTGCGGAGCTGTCTGACATACGGGCCCGGGTGTCCGAGCGGCCTGAATATATCGGAGAACGGCGATAACTCCACCCGGGGCGATGAAGATAACTTCCTGTTGTACCGAACCGGCGGTTGGCAGCGAGGCGAAGACTGCCTTCGGTTGAATGTTTGGAGTCCGGCCAGCGGTGTGTCCAGCCGAAAGCGGCCGGTGATGGTGTTTATGCACGGCGGCGGATTTACGGGCGGGAGTGGAAACGATCTGCTGAGCTATGACGGCGAGAATTTGGCGCGTAATCACGATGTAGTCGTGGTAACACACAACCACAGGTTGAATGTTTTCGGTTTTCTCAACCTGGCCGAGCTGGGCGGCGAGCGGTACGCAGCCTCTGGAAATGTAGGCATGCTGGACAACGTCGCCGTGCTGGAGTGGGTGCGCGACAACATCGCCAATTTCGGCGGCGACTCAGGGAATGTGCTGATTTTCGGGCAGTCGGGTGGGGGAGGCAAAGTCTCCACGCTGATGGCGATGCCGCAGGCGAAGGGCTTGTTCCACAGGGCGGGGGTGCAGAGCGGCTCCACGCTGAGATCGGGGACGGTGGAGAATTCGGCAAGGCTGGCGGCAGCGGTGCTGGAAGAGTTGAACCTGGCGAAATCGCAGTTGGAACAGATTCACACCGTACCCGCCGCGGCGCTGGTGACGGCGCAACTGGCGGCTGCGCGGCGGATGGCGGGCCCGGGCTGGGGCCCGATCCTGGACGGCAAAATCATTCCCGCGCATCCGTTCGATCCGGCTGCTCCGGCGGTGTCCGCCCAAGTGCCGATGTTGATTGGAACGTGCCTCAACGAGATGGTGAACGGGGTGGACAATCCGCGGATGGACACGTTCAACGACGATGAATTGCGGAAGCGCGTCACAGAGCGGTATCCGGCGAAGGCTGGCGAGTTGATTGCGGCCTATCGCCGCGAATATCCCAAGGAATCCGCGTTCGGACTTTGGGCTGCGATCTCGACGGCCGGCATCCGCCGGAATGCAATGCTACAGGCTGAGCGCAAAGCCGCTCAAGGTGGCGCGGCGGTGTATCAGTACATCTATGCATGGCGGACGCCGGTGCTGGATGGCAGGCCCGGCACGTTTCACAGCAGCGACATCGCTTTTGCTTTCGACAACGCCGATCTTTGCCCACGCTATTCCGGGGGCGGGCCGGAAGCTCTGGCGCTGTCGTCGAAAATAGGAAGGGCGTGGGCCAGTTTCGCGCGCGAAGGCAAGCCCGGGCACGACGGGCTACCCGAATGGCCGGCGTTCACGGCGGCAAAGCGCGCGACCATGATCCTGGACAATCAGAGCAGCGTCAAGAACGATCCGGAAGGGGAAGGCTTGGGCCTGTTGAGGCAGGCGTAATCACTTCCCGCAGGAAAAGTTGGCCGCGTCGTCCGTGCTGCCGGAGCCGTTATATTTCGCGGTTTGCGGCCAGGCGCAGAGAGGGTGGGTGCGCAGAGCGCCGCTCTGCTTGTCAGCGCCGGTCTTGTATTTCGTGGCGATCAGTCGATCGGGCGCGGTTCCCTGCTCTACCCAGGCTTCCAGTGCGGCATCGATGCTATGGAAGCGGTCGCCATCGGGTGTGCCGCCCTGGCCAAAGGCGTTGGGACCGGCTCCGCCGCCGCAGTGCTCCATGCCCGGCACCATGTAGAGGCGCAGGAAGGAGTTGGAGGCGCCGGCGCCCATCTTCGTAACGACGCTGTCGAAGTAGTTGATGGCGTTGACGGCGGGAATGGCGGCGTCGGCCCAGCCGTGATACATGATTAATTTGCCGCCCCGCTTATGAAACGCGGAGAGGTCGGGGTTGGTGGCGTTCAGGTGGCGGGCCATGCGATCGTCAGCGATTTTCACGTCGCGATCGGAGTCGAACGTCTGGAAGTGCCAGTCCGGATTGCTGTAGACCATGTTCCGGAAGAACTGCGTGCTGAAGGCGTACATCAGGCTCTTTTCGGGCGCGTCGCCGGTGATCCAGGGAGACCATCCGCCTGGTTCGGCCTCGCCGCCGGGGGAGAGGCCGGGGAAGATCTGCCGGCCGCTATTGGTTTTGAGTCCGCCGTAGATGGATTTGAGTGCGGTGAGTTGCGCGACGGTGAGGCAGGAATCCGATTCGCTGCCTTTACATTGCAGCGGGGCGGGATCGAAGTGGCAGGTGAGTGGATTTTCGATGACGCCGTCTTTGACGCTGTCGGCGGAATCGCACTGCGCCAGGACGGCCGCTTGAATCGCGGGGAGTTTGGCCGCGGGGATGTAGCTGGCGGGTTCGGTGAGGGTGGCGCGAACGCCGGAGGCTGCGGCTGAGAGAAGGTGCGTCCAATAATTGGCGGGGGCGCCGGCGATGATGCCATCGTAGTCGGCGGGATAGCGTTGGGCCTCCATCAGGGCCTGCCGGCCGCCGTTGGAGCAGGAGTTGAAGTACGACCGCTTGGGAGCTTCACCATAAAAGGCGTGGATGACGGCCTTGGCTCCGACGGCTGTTTCGTGAATGGCGCGATGGCCGAAATCGACGATCTTTTCGGGATGGTTGAGCGCCCATGCGGCGGAAGTACCGCCGTCCTGATGGCCGGTGTCGGTGGACGCCGCCGCGTAGCCGTTGCGAACGGCGTCCGCCAGGCCGGCGAAGCTGATGACGCCTGCATAGCCGCCGTTGCCGATGCCTTGGAATTTGCCGTTCCAGCCCGTGGAAGGAAGCCAGACTTCGAAGCGAATGTCGGAGTCGGGGGAAGGTTTGATGGAGCCGGCCACGCGGCAGATGGCAGGGAGTCCGGTGAGGGGCTTGGCCCCGGGCGGGGTGAATTCTCCAGCCGGCCTGGCTTCGGCGGCAGTGATCGTCATGTTCGGAAGAGCGACTGCGGCCAGGCTTTCGCACGGCGCGGGATTGGCGTGTAGAATTGCCGGGATGCTGAGAGTTATTGCCAGTACGAATGATTTCATGCGGAGTTCCTTCTCTTCAAAATCGTAGCGCAGGTGCGGCGGTTAGTGCAGTGCCGGCAAATTGGCCAGGCACTCGGATTGGCGCTTGTGATCGGGGAAGCCGAGGCAGGGGCCTCGGCGCGGACCATGGGTTACGCCGTCCTGGGCTGTCTCGTTTTTTTGAAGACGCTGCACCCGGAAGGCAGGCTTCGCTGAGACGTCCGCGCCCAATTGGAAATCTTTGACCTGATGCAATAGCGCGGTTCGCTCTCATTCCTGAATGCAGGCGCCTTTGGGTCGCCTTGAGCGACGGCGGCATTGATGAGGCCAATGGCTGCGCGCCGGTTTCGCGCCCCCCTGCCTGGGATTCCGAACCAGTTTGAACAGGCCCGGCGAAGGGGCCCGCCGCGGCAAAGCCAGCCTGGCTATTGTCATAAATCACGCGGGACAGCACGCTAGGGCGGACCCGAGCGGCGCTCCATTTGATCGATTGCTTTTGCAAAGTCGCCAGGGGTGTAGACGACAATTGTCTTGCCCTTCAGCTTGCCAATGGTCTGGCTGATGGTGTCGGGAAATCCGTCCCCGGCGCGGCGCAAGGGAGGCTGGAATTTGAAGTGAAAGAAGTAGGGCGCTGAACCCCTTTCTTCCAGGCTTGCCTGTGTTACTTTGTCGGTAAAACGGGAGGCTGGGCCCAGGAAGAGTGCGATTTCCGATTGGTCCGGTTCAGTGAGTTCTTTATTGATCAGGCCTGCCAGGAAGGCGGCGGACGACCGGCGGTTCTTGAGGATCTGGTAATCCACTAACCCCAATTCGATGCCGTTGATCGATTGGGCTACCTGATCGAGCGATTCCAGAGCGAAGTTGTCCTGGCGGAAGAGCACCTTTTGCTGATCCATGTTAAATACCACCAGACGCACCGAAGGGGAGGGCACGCGCTCCAGTAGCGACGATAATCCGCCCAGCAGAACGAGAGCGTCGCCGGGCCGGAGCCTGGTGCGGCGCGGGAAGAGCGGCGCGGCGTGCAGGAAGACGGTGAGGCGGATTGGGTGGACGTCATCTTTGGCCGGCCTGGTGTAGGCCGAGCCGCGGAGCGATAGTTCCCCGATTGTATCGGGCGGCATCACCGTCTTCACTTTGCGTTCGGCCGCGGTCAGCGCGACGTTGATGGTCCAGTGCTTTTGGCAGATTCGTTTGGAATCGTCGAAGAGCGTCCACTCGACGCCATAGCGGCCTTCGCCCAGTAGATAACCTCCTCCGATTTCTCCCAGTTGATTCGTTTTGGGGATGTCGGGCAGGGCGGCCGTAGTAACCAGATAAACGGGCTTTGCGTCCGGGGCTTCCGGTGTTATTTTCGATACTAAGACCCAGGCGTGCCCCCGGCCGCTATACTGCTTCAACGGAACTCGGGCGATGTAGCCGGCCTGAAAGCGAAAGCTGAAGTTCAGCGCCGGCTTGATGGCGGTTACTTCGCACTTGAGGCTTTGCGCGAGTTCCGGGTGATCCAGGGCTTGCTTTAAGGCTGCGGGGAAGCGGGAGGGGCGGATGATAACCTGACCCGGCGCAGTGGCAACGAAGAACAGGAAGATTGCGAGTGACGCACTGCGCATGATTTCTATTGTGGCTGGTTTCTTGAAATTTTCGCGGGCGAAATTCACGCGATCGATGCGAAACAAAAACCCCACTCGGGGATCTAATACAAATGACTCAAAACTGGATCGAATTCGAGGGACGCATGGCAGGAGTCTGGCGGCTGGATTCCTATCTCGGAATCCGGGACGGGACGGCCATTTATGAATCAGCCGGTGAAAGCGGCCGCTCCGTTGTGAAACTGCTGATGCTGGACGATGAGCGCGTTGGCGCGATACGCGGCAGTTGGGCCCACGCTTACAAGTGCGCCGATCATCATTTGTTGCGGATCTACGGTATAGGCGAGGCGGAATGGGACGGAGCGTTTGTGGTCTTCGCGGTGATGGAAGCATCCGACATTAGAGTCGACGAGATTCTAGCGGAGCGTCCGGTTAGCGGGGATGAGGCGCGGTCGCTGGTTGCGGGGGTGGCTAGCGCGCTTGAGGACCTGCACCAGCGGGGCCTACAGCATGGATCGGTGATTCCATCGAACATGTATGTGGTGGGAGACGCGGTGAAGCTGGGCGTGGATACGATCTCAAGGGCGGACGAGGATGGATGGGAATCGGACATGCGGCAATTGGGGAGTACGCTGATTCATGCCATGACGAAAAGTGGCAATGCCGGTGAACTGCCGGGTCCGTTCCAGTCAATTGCGACGGGCTGCCTGGGCTCGGGGGGACGTCCGTGGACCGCGCGCCAGGTGCTGGAAGCTCTTTCTGGAAACGCGATGGCCGCTCCGGAGCGAGGCGTGAGGCGATGGCCATTTGTAGCGACGGCGGCGGTGGGGCTTTTCGGATTCCTCGGTTACTGGGCGGTGAGTGAACCGGCAAGACACACGGCGCCGGTGACGGTTCCGCCGCCGGCGGTTGATTCGACGCGGGTGCGGACGGTGACGCCTGCCGCGAAGATGGCTGCATCGCAGTCCGGATGGGCGGTGATTGCGGCGGCGTATGTAAGCCGCGAGGCTGCGGAGGGCCGTGCGGCGGAGATCGCCAAGCGTTCGCCCGGCGTGCGAACGCACGTGTTCACTTCCTCCAGCGGCGCCCGTATGAGTTATGTCTTACTTGGCGCCGGGTTGACGCGCGCAGAGGCTGACCGGGTGCTGCGGGCGGCGCGTCAATCGGGGGCTCCGCGCGATTCCTACGTCACGAAGTTAGTGGAGAAATAAGGCGATGCCGGGCGAACTCTGATAGCCTATTGGTTCTTATGAACCGACGCACTTTTCTTGCTACTTCCGCTTCCGCCGCGATGGCGTCCGCCGCCACGCGGGCTGGCGAATCCAAAAAGATTGCCGCGATCATTACGGAATACCGGCCGGGTTCACACGCCGATGTGATCGTGGGTAAATATCTGGAAGGGTATAACCAGGATCAACGTCCGCCGTATCCGCGATCGAAGATCGTCTCGATGTTTACGGAGCAGATTCCGAAAGACGACCTAAGCCGCGGGATGGCGAAGAAATACAAAGTGCCTATCTTCCGGACCGTGCAGGAGGCGCTGGCGCTGGGCGGTGAACGGCTGGCGGTGGACGGCGTGCTGCTGATTGGCGAACATGGCGAGTATCCCAGCAACGATAAGGAGCAGAAGCTGTATCCGCGCTTCGAGATGTTCCTGAAAATCACCG
>JANXXV010000987.1 GCA_025350445.1 Bryobacteraceae bacterium
GGCAGCATTTCTCCGCGAGTCACCACATCGGAAACCGCGAACCTCCCGCCTGGCTTTAGTACCCGGAAAGCCTCGCGCAGAACCCGGTCTTTGTCCGCCGACAGGTTGATCACGCAGTTGGAAATCACCACATCCACACTATTGTCGGGCAGTGGAATATTTTCAATCTCCCCCTTCAAGAACTCCACGTTAGTCAGGCCCGATTTACGCAGATTCTCTCCGGCCAAAGCCAGCATCTCGTCCGTCATGTCCAGTCCGTAAGCCCTGCCCGTAGGACCAACGCGCCTCGCCGACAATAGAACGTCGATCCCGCCGCCCGAACCAAGATCCAGCACCGTCTCGCCCGCGTTCAACTGCGCCAGTGCCGTCGGATTCCCGCATCCCAGCGACGCGAGAACCGCGTTCTCCGGCAGCTCGCCCTTCTGATCCGCGCCGTAAAGATTGCTCGTGATCGGATCGCAACAGCCGTCGCCCAACGGCGTCGCTCCACAGCACGAACTCCCTCCGCTGGTCACTCGCAGCGCCGCCTCTCCATACTTCTCTTTCACCACGTCCCGAATGTCAGTCGTATTCACAATCCCTCCCTATGAATTCACCTGCGGATTTGAACAATACTCTCCGCCTGAATCGCCTGCTTGTGCGTGCAGCGCTCCGCCTAAAGGAACGGCGGCACTTCCCCGGGCGCGACTGCGTTGGCCGCATAACGCGGATAAGCTCCTTCCCGCCATACGCCAACCAGATACTCGCTCTTCAACTTTTCCAGGTGGTGCGAAAGCGTCGACGCCGGCATTCCCAACTCCGCCTGAATCTCGCCAACCGCAAACCCGTCCGCATGCGCCGGCCGCGGCAGCCGCATGATCCGTAGCCGCGTTTCCCCGCCGATGGCGCTAAACATCTCCCCGTACCGCATCACATCGTCTTCCGCGGGGTCTTTCATATCTCTATACTTCTATCATAATAGAATTATCGAATCTGTCAATCGATTTCTCGCGGACCTCTTCCCGCACTCCCCAAATCCATCCATACAAAAAATGTCGGTCACAGATCTCGATAATATTTTTATCCCCCTCATTATGAGAACGTTACCTGCATATCAACCCAATTCGCCGAGCCGGAATTCGCAGCCCGTAGCGTAAGATCAAGCCGAAATATGCGGTGGCCGCTAAACCGGCTCTGAATAAGAGGAACAGCTATGAACAACGACAACGTAATTCCGATCGACACACCGGTTACCACACCGGTTACAACGCCGGTCGACATCGCCATCGACGACCAACGGCTCGCCATCGGCGGATCAATCCCCGGCGATCGCGAAGATATGAATCCTGCCATTGCCGCCCTGCTGGTGGAAAATGCGAATGGCTTCGACCTGCTCCTCTCCGATTTCCGCCGCGACTGCAAGCCCGTCAACGCAGCCGAGGACGCGCTGGTACAGCTGATGGCCCGCCACTTCTGGGCCGCTCTCCGCAGGACCCGCATCGAAACCGGCCTGATTGAAACGCAGATACAATGGGCGCTCGAAACCCCCACGATCCGCCTGTTCGCGGAGCTCAACGACATTACCGAACCCGGCGTCAACTTCGAGTTCGACACCCGCCGTCTCGGTTTAGCCTTTGAGTCGGATTGCGGTAGATACAAGTCCCAACTCACGATCACGCGTGTGGCTGCGGCGGCCGACGCCGGCTTCCTCAAGGCGTACTCCATGCTTTTGAAGGCGCAGGCTCTTCGCCCCGCCGCATCGGCGCGCAAACGGAACAGGGCCGCCTGAATGTCGGCCGCCGCGCCGGCGTCCGGCCCAGTCACCGCCGCAGGGAAGCGGAGGGTGTCGCAAAACGCCCGCAAGCATGGATTCCGCGCGAAAGCCCAAATTCTTTCTCCCTCGCAGGAAGCCGAAATCGCCGGCACAATTGAATTCTTCGCCCGCGATTTTCCGCCTCAATCCGCCGCCGGCCGCGCCGTCCTGTCCCAACTAGGCAAGGCTTTCTGGACTCTCAAGCAATTCGACAACCTGGAAGCCCAACAGTACGTCAACCCGAACTTCGAGGAAGCAGTCCGCCGTCTAAGCACGCTAACCCGATATCGCGCCCATCACGAACGCCTCTTCCACCAGGCGATAAAAGCCCTGCTCCAAACACGTTTTCGCACAAACAAACTACCCAATCCGGTTCCCTCCACTGCCCAACCAAACCAAGGTGGGGCAGACGCCCTCGTCTGCGCGCGCCCCCCGGGCCGCGCTCCCGCAACCTTGGTCAAATGCCACAAACATAACCCCATTCCCATCTCTCACAACACCCAGCCCTCAACACGTAGTAAAATTTGGATTCCAGAGAACTCATTTGCCTCACGACGATCAAAGCCACGCAACCAGCACCGGCGCCCTGCAAGCCGGGGATGTCTTCGCAGAGCGCTACGAGGTCGTCGGGCAATTGGGCATCGGCGGCACCAGCGCCGTCTACAAAGTTTGGGACCGCCTGCCCAAGGAGATGATCGCCCTCAAAATCATCGACGCCGCGGCCGCCGAAAACCCCACCATGCTCGACTACTTCAAGCGCGAGCTGTCGGTAGCCCGCAAACTGGCCCATCGCAACGTAGTCCGCATTCACGACCTGGGCGAACATCGCGGCCAGTTCTACATCTCGATGGAGTACATCGAAGGCCGCACCCTCGCAGCGCTTCTAACGCAACGCAAACGCCTCAACGTGACGCAGTTTCTGGTCATCTTCGACCAACTTTGCGACGGCCTCGCCTACGTCCACTCCCGTGGCGTCATCCATCGCGACATCAAGCCGCAGAACATCATGGCCGATAAAGACGGCTCGCTGAAGTTGATGGACTTCGGCCTGGCCCGCATTGTCTCAAGCCGCCCCACGATGGGCATCGCCGTGGGAACCCCGGCCTACATGTCGCCCGAGCAGATCATGGGCCAGCCCCTCACCAAGTCATCGGATATCTATTCGTGCGGCGCTATGTTTTTTGAGATGCTCACCGGCACCCGGCCCCTCGCCGCAATGAGTTGGGCCGACCGCTGCACCGCCAAACCGCCGGCCTTTCCGCCGGACGTGACGGGCGTACCCGCGGAAGTAATCGACGCCATTCGGAAATGCATGGAGCCGGAGGCGGCAAACCGTTTCCAAAGCGTGGAGGATCTGGTAGCCGCCACCAAACGCGCCGATCAGCCGAAGCCGCGGCAGACCTTCGCCGACATCGTAACCGAAGAACCGGCGAGCCTCGACAATGTCTTCCCCTTGATCGCCAAGGCTGTGAGCGTTTTGCTAAACCTCCACCAGAGTGGCCGCACGCACGCCGACCTGGCCCCGAACTCGCTCAAGGTCTCGGACGCGGGCGAGGTCGACATCGAGATCACCAACGCGTCGTTTGTAGACGGCTCAGTCGCCATCCGCTACCCCAAGTACGCCTCGCCCGATATGTCGAAGGGCGCAACTTCAGACATCTATTCCCTGGGCTTCATCTTTTACGAAATCCTGCTGGGCGGGAAGGCGTTTCGCGTCGAGTTCGAAGAAGTTCTCAAACAAGGTATCGAACTCTCGTGGCTCGAATGGCACGGCGCGTTAGATAGAAAAGCCCGGCCTTTGAACGTAGTAATCCCGGACTTCCCAAACGATATCTCGGACGCTATTGCCATGATGATTGAGAAGCGGCCGGAGCAGCGCTTCCAAAGCCTCTCCGCGGTCTCAAAAGCTCTTCGAAGGACACCCCGGCCCGCGCCCGCCGGCGGCGCCATATTCTCTCCGCCGGTCCCGCCGCAACCGCAATCGCAACGGCCGCAGCCTCCACCGCCGCGTTCGCCGGCCCCGGTCATACCCAAGCCCGCAGGTAAACCGCTCCCGATAGCCGCACTTGGCGCGGGCGCGCTGGTATTCGTGGTACTGGCAGTCCTAGGATTTCTATGGTTCAAGCGCACTCCGGCGCCCAAGCCCGCGCTGGACGCGCCCAAGACCGCCGTATCCATTGCTCCGCC
>JANXXV010000446.1 GCA_025350445.1 Bryobacteraceae bacterium
TTCAAGGGTGGTACGAGCCGGATAAGTCGAGAGGCTTACGTCCGGTCCTGTGAGAGGCTCGGGGTGCAAATCCCCGGGCCTACCCGGCGTGCCGGGGCGCAATCCCCGGCACTCGACCTGATCCCCTGCCTCGGCTTTCCGTCAGAATATATATTTCAAGCCGGCTTGCAACTGCCGCATCGGCCTGGCGGAAGTAATCACTCCGAAAGACGCCACGCTGCGAGGGTCGGTGTTGGGCGTATTCCAATTGGGATGGTTCGTAGAATTGAACGCCTCGAACCGTACGTTCAGCGCGTGGCCCTCGCGAATCCGTATGTTCCGCGCCAGAGACAAATCGGCCAACCGGGTTCCGGGCCGGCGAAGGGTTTCCCTGGATACCGTGCCGGGCCGCCAGCTCAGGTCCGGGCTGTTGACATTGAACGCGGCAATGTCCCAGAATTTCTGCGGCGTCGGGTTCGAAGGGAACGGGCTGATCCCGGTAGCATCCGGCCGGTTGCCGTTCGCGTTGAGCGCGGCGGTGTCGGCGATCATAGTGACGCTGGTAGGCGCGCCATCGGCAAAAGTGACAATACCGCCGAGTTGCCAACCGCCGATAATCTTGCTGGCCGCGCCCGAATTGGCATAGCGCTTGCCCGCGCCGAATGGCAGTTCGTACACATATGAAGCCACGAAGCGGCGGCCCACGTTGAATTGAGACAACCCGCGCTCCGCGTGCAGGTCGTAGCTGTTGACCGGCTGCAGATTGTCGCCCGCGTTGGTGCGCGCCGCACTCCCGGAGTCGATTGACTTCGACCAGGTGAACGCCACCAGGTACGTCAGACCTTTGTTGAAGCGCTGCGTCACCTTCGCGCTAAGCGCATGATAGTTCGCGTTGTCGGCCCCGGTTTCGTCCATAACCCGGCCGTAAGTGGGCCAGGGCTGCCTTTGCGCAACCGTGCGCGTGTCGATGGGGCCGCTCTTCACGATCGGCTGGTTATAGAAAACGAACCGCAGCAGCTTGTGTCCTTCGTTGCCCTGGTATCCGGTTTCCAGCACCAGGTTCGGAGTGATCTCGCGCTGGATGTTGAACAGCCATTGGATTACGTACGGCGTCCGGTTGTTCTGCACAACGGCCAGGTACTGCGGCGTCACCAGGCACGCACCCGTCCAGCCGGTGCAGGAAGCACTGCCGCGCTCTTCGGCCCAGGGATCGCTCATGCTGGCGGTGCGGGTTTCGTTACTGGGAATGTACAGGTCGCGCCCGGCCAGGTTTCGGGACATGTCGAAAGTTGGGTTGCCGATATCCTGCACGTAGAAGATGCCGCCGCCGGCGCGAAACGTCCAGCGGTTCGTCGGACTGTAGGAGATGCCCAGGCGGGGCGCGAAATTGTTGTTATCAGGATTGACCAGGCCCCGGCCCATGGGCTGATCGCCCGACTGGACCTGTTGCCCGTCGGCGAAGTGAAAGTTCAGGCCTTGGTAGAAGTCGCCGTTCCCCGGCCGGGTTAGGATGGGAGCCTTCGTGCCCGGCATCAGGCCCCCTGATCCCACGCCCAGGTCGAATAACTGCACGTTCATGATGCCCCGGTATTTGTCGTGCCATGGTTGCGAGTTCTCGTAGCGCAATCCAACGTTCAGTGTGATGTGGGACGTGATCTTCCAATCGTCCTGAACATAGCCGTAGTAAGAGCCGCGGCGCAGCATGCCGTTGGCCATGGCGGTGACGCGGGCGGCCAGGCTGGGCGAACCCAGCATGAAGTCGGCGAAAATATCGCCGGTGGCGCCGCGGCGCGCCGGATCGACCGTGGATAACCCATCGAAATCAAACTCACCGGTGACCTTTTGGTTTCCGTATTGGTTGTAGCGGTCGCGGCGGATTTCGACGCCGAACTTGATGGAATGCCGGCCGCGGGTGATGGAAAAATTGTCCGTGAACTGGAACGTAGCATTGCGCGTGACCCAAGGCGTTACACCGCCGAAGCTGCTGAACGAACCGCCCAGCACCGCCTGCGGCACCCCATAAGCAAGCGGGCTGGGAGAGAACAGCCCTGGAATTGTGAGGTCCGCCTGCACATCCCGTTTGCTGGCGAAATAGCTCACCAGGTCGTTGTTGAACTGGTTATAAGCAAAGCGCGCATCGTTGACCGTGGCCGACCCCAGAATTCTGGTGTTCGACACCATGTACTGGTGAACCTTGGTGGCCACCTGCAGCGAATCGGTCAGAAATGTGGACGCCGGAATCTGCAGTTCATCGCCCCAACTGTAGCGTCCGAACCAGCTGGATTTGCTGTTCTCGATCCAGTCGATGCGCTGGTTGAACTGGCTGGTATCCGTTGGCGCCGCCGCGTTGCGAAGAAAGTTGCGGCTCAGGCTACTGCCGGCCACCGTCGGCTCCGGGTAGAACTCCAGCATTCGTAGCGAGACTGGATTTAAGCGGGAGCGGGGAATCTGGTTTCCGGAGAACGGCGAGGCTGAGATGGCGATTCCTTTGGCGTCGAAGGTGCGCGACAGTGGATCGAAGATAGGTCTCTGACCGCTGAGGTCGCCGTTGCGCATTGCCACCGGAGCCGTGGAAGCATTCAACAGCGTGGTGGTGCGGTCCTTCAGTTCTTCGAAATTGGACAGGAAGAACAGCTTGTTCCTGCCGTCAAAAACCTTGGGAATCGCGATGGGACCGCCCAGCGTGAAACCATACTGGTTGCGCCGGAACGGATTCTTGTTCCCTTGAGATTGAAGCCATTCACGGGCATCCAGAGCGGAGTTCCGGAGGAACTCGAAGGCCGCGCCGTGATACTGATTCGTGCCCGCCTTTGTGGTCACGTTGATCTGTGACGACCCCACGCCGAACTCGGCGGAGTAGACGCCGGTTTGCACTTTGAACTCCTGGATCGCATCCACCGAAGGCTGGATAATATACGAGTTAAAGTTGGGGTCCGTGTTCTCCACTCCGTCAAGCGTATAGCGGTTGAATTCCAGACGCTGGCCGGCGACAGAGAGAGACGTCTGCGCGCGCAGTCCTCCTTGCAGGCCGCCGCCGCCGCCGGCCCCGCCTTCCGTAGTGACGTTCGGGCTCAGTGTGACAAGCTGCAGATAGTTGCGTCCGTTGAGGGGCAATTCCACGATGCGCCGGTTCTCAATCACCGTGCCCAGCGCGGTGCTTTCGGTAGCCAGAAGCGGCGCGCCGCCCTCGACTTCGACTTGCTGCCCCACCTCGCCCACCTCCAAACTGAAGTCGATGCGCGCCACCGCCCCGATCTGCAGATCGACCCCCCGGCGGGTAGAAACCTTGAAGGAGGAATTCTCGACGCGAACATCGTACAGGCCCGGGGTCAGAAACGGCACCGAGTAATTGCCGGTGTCGTTGGTGACCACGCGGCGAACCTGGTTGGTGGCCGCATTCGTTACCGTCACCGCGGCGCCGGTGATGACCGCATTCGTGGAGTCGGATACGGTGCCGGTGATCTCTCCAAAATTCTGGGCGCCGAGGGGTACAACCAACACCACGACGAGAAGCAACAGAGTCCATTTCACCTGTGTGGGCATAGGGCTCTCCTTTATTGAGTTTCTAAGGAGTATACACCCGCCCTACTTGCGTGTCTTCCCCCCTGGCTTGGCGCCTTCGGCAATCCAGCGGCGGATCAGATCGATCTGCGCCCGGGTCAAAGGCGGCGCATCCAGAGGCATGCGGAACATCTTGCCGCGCCGCCCTTCGATGAAGTGCACCAGCAGACTGCGCTCGGGATCACCGGGAATAATCGTCTGCGTCAGGCCGCCGCCCTGCATTAGATTTTTGTACGTGACCACGCTGAAGTCGCCGCGCGGCACCGAATGCCTCTCGCCATGGCACGCGCCGCAATGCTTCCATAGCAAAGGCGCAATCTCACGGCTATAGCTAACGGCGGCAAGCAGGAACGCAATCATTGTCAGACCAAAAGCACATGATATACTCGCCACGAAATGACGAACCGAAGAACGGCAGTAATGGTACTGGCACTTTGCTGCGCAACGATGGTTGGCGCCGCTCCGCCCAAGGCCGGTAAAGCCATCGGCAAGACGCAGCGCCTGCTCTACGTCACCGATAAGACAGGTATCAGCGTCTACGACATCAACGATGGACACCAGCTTCTGCGCCGCATCGACATCCTGGATTCCGGTGGGTACAAAGGCATCTCCGCCAGCCCGCAGTTGGGCAAGCTTTACGTGACCTCGTACCTGAAAGACGAAGTCATCTGCCTCGACCTGTTAACCGATCAAGTCCTCTGGCGCAAGAAGTATGGCAAGTACGCCGACAGCTCCGCGATCACGCCGGACGGCAAGACGCTCTACATGCCCTTTCGCGAAGAGGACAGTTGGTGGGTGATCAACGCCGCCGATGGAGCGGTCATCACCAAGATCCCGGTCGCCAAAGGGAAGAACTACGACGTTAACCCGATAGGCAATCCGGTAGGCGCGCACAACACGTGGCCCAGTCCGGATGGCAAGCGGATGTACCTTGAGGTGCTCACGGTCCCGTACGTCTTCATAGCGGACACCGCGGCCAATAAGGTGATCGGCAAAGTGGGGCCGTTCAGCAAAGGGGTCCGTCCTTTCGCCGTGAGTGACGATGAGACCAAAGTCTACGCCAGCGTCGACGGGTTCCTGGGCTTCGAAATCGGCGCCGCCAAGACCGGAAGCGAATGGGGCGGCAAGGTGCTCGAACGCGTAGAAGCCCACACGCCGCCGGAGCGCCTGGCGCAGATCCCCGTTCCTCCTGCGCACAAGCCGCACAGCACGCCCAGCCATGGAGTGAACATCACGCCGGATCAGAAAGAGGTGTGGATGGTGGATGGCGTCTACGGATACGTCTACGCGTATAATGTGACCGTCGACCCGCCGAAGCTGGTTGCCAGCATCCCGCTGTTCAAGGATCCCAAGGATCAGCCGCATCCGGGTTGGATCACCTTCAGCATTGATGGCAAGTACGCCTATCCCGATCAAGGCGGAGTGATTGATACAAAGACCAGGAAGACCGTGGCGTGGATCCCGCTGAGTGAGAAACTGCTGGAAGTAGATTTCCAGGACGGCAAACCATCCAAAGCCGGCCACCGCTAAGAGCCATATGCGAGTCATTGCCATAGCGCTGCTCGTCTCCGTCTGCAACGCCGCGACGGTGCCTTTGGATAGTTCCGGCATCCGCAGTGGACCGGTGGCAGTAACGTCCACCGCGGATACAGTCAGCGTCGCGTGGACCGATGAGTCGGCGCATCCGTGGCGCGCCGACTTCTCGCTCGACCCGGCCAAGCCGTTGATCACCGCGATCTCAGCGGATGGAAAGCGGATCATCGACCGCGCTCAACCCATCTACCGCTGCGCGACAGGTAAACGCCGCGGCGGCTTCGATGCCTTCTTCGACTTCCCGCCAAGCCACCCTGACGGCACGCGCAACTTCGAAGGGCAGTTCAAGCTAAGCTCAGCGAAAGCGGCAACCGCCGGCGATCGCGTGACGCTGACCTTCGACGGTTTCCGCATGGGCATCTTTGAAGGAGCTATCACCTATACTTTCTATCCAGGCAGCCGTCTGATCCAGCAGCAAGCGGTGGTCAAGACCACGGAGCAGGATGTCGCCTTCTACTACGACACCGGCCTCCGCATGACCGCCGATGCGGACCGCACGCCCGGCAATAACATGAATTCGCAGATCGCCTACTACGACACCAAGGGCGAGTTTCAGACGACGCAATCCTCTGGTTCCGATCGTGTACCCCTGGCGGTTCGCTATCGCACCATCGCGGCTCGAACCGGGAACGGCAGCGTTGCTGTGTTCCCGGCGCCGCACCAGTACTTCTTCGCGCGCGACTACAGCACCAACATGGCGAACCTCTGGCACGTGGAATGGCGCGGCAATGTTTCCATTGGCGTTCGCCAATTGCCGGACGACAATTCACCCTACTATCCATGGATGAACGCGCCGCCCGGAACCGAACAGCACCTTGGCGTCTTCTACCTGCTGAGCACGGACAAGCCGCAGGTGGTCCTCAATGAAGTGCTGCGCTTCACCAACAAAGACCGCTTCCCCACGCTGCCCGGATACAAGACGTTCGCCCCGCACTGGCATCTCGCCTACACAGTCCAGGCCATGGCGAAGGGTAACGATTGGGTGCCGCCCTTCAAGCCGGTGATGAAGGCGCTAGGCATCGATTCGGCCATGATTATGGACTTTCACGGTGATGGTCATCCGGCCGATCTCACCGGCGTTCGTCTGGATGAACTCGATGCCTACTTCCGCGCTACCCGCGCCCAGACCGATCCGGACTACCTTCTGATTCCCGCCGAGGAAGCGAACGTCCATCTGGGCGGGCACTGGGGCATCGTGTTTCCGAAGCCGGTCTACTGGCACATGAACCGCAAGGGCGACACGCCGTTTCTGGCCAACGACGCGAAGTACGGCAAGGTCTACAACGTGGCTGATGAGAAGGAACTGCTGCAAATGGTCCGGCTGGAAAACGGGATCATGTATCAAACGCATCCGCGTACGAAAGGCTCCACGGGCTTCCCGGACAAGATCCGCAAGACGGAGCATTTCCGCGATCCCCGCTACTTCGGCGCCGGCTGGAAGGCGATGCCTTCAAACCTGTCGTCCCCGCGTCTGGGTGAGCGGTCATTGAAGCTGTTGGACGACATGAACAACTGGGGTATGAAGAAGCGCATCTTCGGCGAAGTGGATATGTTCCAGATCGATTCCACGCACGAACTCTACGCGCACATGAACGTGAACTACGTCCGCATCCCGGCGCTGCCGTCTTATGACAATTACGGGCAGCTTTTGGATGCGGTGACCGGGGGCGACTTCTTCGTCAGCACCGGGGAGGTGCTGCTTCCGGAGGTGAGCATCGCGACCAGCGATGCCGCGACAATCGTGGTGAAGGCCAAAGTTCAAAACACGTTCCCGCTGCAGATGGCGGAGATCGTTTGGGGCGACGGGAGCGAAACTCACCGCCAGGTCTTCCCGTTGGAACGAACGCCTGCTTTCGGCACCAGCAACGTGGAACACCGCACCACCGCGCCGGGCTGGAAGTGGGCACGCTATGCCGTGTGGGATGTCGCCGGGAACGGGGCTTTCGTGAACCCGGTCACGCGATAACTACGTTTCAGGTTTGGTCTGATCCTACTCGTCCGAGCAAGTTGCTGTTGCCCGGTCTGACGAAGCGTTGCCACATCAACCTAAAAACGGCAGTTCACCTTGTGATTTTGCCGTAATCCCAGCTTTTCGTTACCGCTCCCTGACGGTCACGGTTCAGTAAAATCAGTACGTTACCGAGCCGCGCGCGTGAGCGAGCGGTAACGAAAAGCAACTGCTCCGC
>JANXXV010000447.1 GCA_025350445.1 Bryobacteraceae bacterium
GTGCAAATGCCATCTCTACAAATTCCACTACGATTGAGCAAAAGCATCTCATAAATTGAAGTGCTTTGGAATAGCTAAGTGCTTTGTTTTGAATTGGTGAGCGCGGTAGGAATCGAACCTACAACCTAGTGATTAAGAGTCACTTGCTCTGCCAGTTGAGCTACGCGCCCGGCGTGGAATGAAGTGCTCGGCAGAATTTCATTCTAGCACGGACGGATTCGCTTCGGCACTCAAGAATTGCGGCCGTCCGCAACCCTCTGGACGACCGCAAAAACGATTAGCCCCGCTGCACGGTAACGCGGTTGGGCGTCACGTTGACATCCGGTGCTTTCTGCAATGCTTGCTTGCCTTTATCGAAAGCATCCGCCGCTGCGGCTATGCCTTTGTCCAGGGCATCGGCGGCCATCACTTTCGTTTTACCGGCAAATTCCGAAGCCGTTGCCTTGCCTTGCGCCAACAGATCCGAAGCGGCTCCGCTAACGCTAGTCGCGCTGGCTTTCAGGTAGTTCAAGCCGTCATCTGTTTTCTCGCCCAAATACCCGCGAGTCTCCGTCCCGGACTTCGGCGCCAACAGTACGCCACCGATCAAGCCCACACCTAATCCCAGAAAGAAATTTCTCATAATACACCTCACCTCACGTTTCAGCAAACCAGTGGCCAAACGCGTTACCGATTGTTCTTAACGGATTAGAGAAACAGCCCAGAGCCACACCCGGAAAGTATTTCATTGCGGTTTGCTTAAAGAGGCTGCTGCGATCTGGGCGATGTCCAGTAGCTTCGGCGCTACCGTTCCGTTTGCGATGGCCACCTGTGCCAGGGCATCGCGGAACATGGTATTGCAGAACGGACACGCCGCAGCCACCACCGACGCGCCGGTGGCCGCCAGTTCCCCGGCGCGCTCGATACTGATGCGCTTGCCCTTCTCCTCGCCCAGAAACACCATGCCGCCGCCCGCGCCGCAGCAGAACGACCGCTCTTTGGACCGGGGGGCTTCGATCACCATATCGGCCCGTTCGATCACCTCGCGAGGCTCATCGTAGAGACCGCGATACCGGCCCAGGTAGCAGGGATCGTGAAACACTACCTTCTCCCGCGAATTGGCTTCGATCGGTAATTGGGAGGCATGCCGAGCCAGAAATTCGCTGTGATGCTCTACCTGCAGATCCGCGCCGAACTCCTTCCAATCTTCGCCGATCGTGCGGACACAATGCGGGCAGATGGACAGGATCTTCACCGCCGTCACTGCCTTAATCTGTTCCAGGTTGAACTCGGCGAGCTGGCTGAGCAGGTAGTCGTTGCCCAGACGGCGCACGGGATCGCCGGTGCATTTCTCCTTGCGGAGCACGCCGAATGTGGTGCCCAGGTGCTTCATTACCTCGGTAAGCGACTGGATGATCTCCCGCCCCTTTGGATCGTAGGCGCCCATGCAGCCCAACCACAGGCAGTAGTCCTGGCTGCCGTCATAGATAGGGAATTCATTCTTCCGGATAAACTTATCGCGTTCGCTCGAAGCAAAGCCCAGCGTGTTTCCATTCCGCTCCAAGTTGAGGAAAAGCTTTCCGCCGTATTCGTTCTTCCACTCGCCGGTATTCACCAGGCCGCGGCGCAATCCCACAATGATGGGAATGTGTTCAATGCCTACCGGGCACTGATATTCGCAGGCGCCGCAGGTGGTGCACTGAAACAGCGCCTCTTCACTAATGTACTTACCGACTAACGGCTCGCTGGCGCCTGCGCCGTGGTCGCGCAGATAATCGCGAACGCCCAGCACAATCATTTTCGGGTCCAGCACCTTGCCGGTGTTGTTTGCCGGGCAATGCTGTGTGCACCTACCACATTCCACGCAGGAGAAAGCTTGTAGCGCGACAATCTGTGTGATGTCTTTGCCGGTGACGATGCCGAAATCTTCGTCGCCTATCAGAGGCGGGATGTTGCTGAAACTTCCGCGCGAGAGAAAAATTGAAAAGGGACTCAGCAGCAGATGCAGGTGCTTGGTATGCGGAACCAGCGGCAGAAATACCAGCAGCGCGAGCGTGTGCGTCCACCAGACGGCCGTGGCTGGGAGCGTGCCTTCCGGAATCCGGAATGCCGCCAAATAGGTGATCATCAGGATTGCAATCAGCGCGGCGATCACTCCGGATTCCACCGATACGGGCCCCAGCCACTTCGGCTTTATCACGAATCTGCGGAATGCGAGTCCGAGAATCGAGGCCAGCACGGCGAACGCGAAGAGCGCCGCCATGCAAAAATAGAGTTGGCCGAAAGCACTGTCGCGAGACAGCAACGCAAGCCCGAGTCCAGCGGCGAAGTGATTCGCCGTTACCAGGGCGAAGGCGCAGAACCCCCAGAACACCAGCGCATGCGCGATGCCGGGAAGCGGACGTTCCTTAATCACTTTGCCTTGCAGCAGCACTTCCCAGACGAAATCCCGCACCCGCTTTCCGATGGGTCGAAGCTGAAATCCGGGATCTTTTGGGGACCGCAGAATGGTTTGAACGACGGGAGCGATGCGCCTTGCGAAGAGGAATAAAGAAATCGATACGGCGGCGAGAAAAAGACTGATTTCCGGCCAGGTCGGACTCAGCATGTGTCTGAATGTACCATGAGCTATACGGAGGATTCGATTGCGTTATGTCATTTCCGGTGCGGCCGGTTTCATTGGGTCGCACCTTTGCGAGCTACTTCTTGTCGACGGCCACAGCGTGGTGGGTCTCGATAACTTCATTACCGGATCGGCGAAGAATGTCGAGCATCTGAGGAGCAATTCCAAATTTGAATTGCATGACGTGGACGTCACGCGGACTTTCGAGGTCGGCGGCAACGTGAATGCGGTGATGCACCTGGCCTCGCTGGCGAGTCCGAAAGACTATCTGGCGCATCCGCTGGAGACGCTGGAATCCGGCTCCAGCGGCACGCGGAACCTGCTGGATCTCGCCTTGCGCCACAAAGCCACGTTCCTGGTTACCAGCACGTCGGAATGCTATGGCGATCCGCTGGAACATCCGCAGGTGGAAACGTATTGGGGCAATGTGAATCCGGTGGGCGCGCGATCCTGTTATGACGAAAGTAAGCGCTATGCCGAGGCCCTCACCATGGCCTATCATCGTGTCCACGGCATCAAGACCAATATCGCCCGCATCTTTAACACCTACGGTCCGCGCATGCAATTGAAAGATGGCCGCGTGGTGCCCGCGTTTCTCGATCAGGCGCTGCAAGGCCAGCCGATGACAATTTTCGGCGATGGCTCGCAGACGCGCAGCTTTTGTTATGTGTCGGACCTGGTGCGCGGGCTATATCTGCTCTCGAAATCGGAGGAGCGGTATCCGGTAAACCTTGGCAATCCACGCGAGATGACTATTCTTGAATTCGCCGAGCACATTAAAGAATTGATGGGGAGCGATGCGCGGCTGGAATTCCAGCCGCTGCCTGAGGACGACCCGAAGCGGCGGCGCCCGGATATTACCAAGGCGAAGCGGGTGCTTGGTTGGGAACCGGTAGTGCCGCTGGATGAGGGTCTTCGCGAGACGATTGAGTATTTTCGCAATGTGACCCGCTAGCGGCGCCGGCGGCAGTTTTGCCCAAAATCCTCTCGGATTTTCGGTTGAACCCCATGCCCGCTAGAGGCCGCGTGCCCAGATTTTGCCGGCGGCCGATTTGCCGAGCGGAATCGATCGGCCCGCGATTTTCAGTGTAATGGTGTCGTCGTAGTTGCGCGCCGTCACCTGGATTTGCGCGCCCGGGTGGATGCCGAGCCCGTGCAGATACTCCAGCAGTTTGCGGTCCCGCTCGAAGACGCTGACCACGGTGGCCGCAGCCTCGGGTTCGAACTCATCCAAGGGCCGCCATCCACGTTGGCGTTTTGCTTCCGGGGTATCGTAGCCCACGCGGTTTCCATGAGGACACGCTTCGCCATTTCCCAGCTTATCCTGCAACTTGCGCTCAAAATCGCCCGATACAGCGTGCTCCAGTTGCTCGGCTTCGTCATGAACTTTATACCATTCCATGTCGAAGATTTCGGTGAGCATGCGCTCAATCAGGTGATGGCGGTTGAGCACGCGATTCGCAATTTCGCGACCGTCGGCGCTTAACGAGATGCGGCCTTCCTTGTCCACGTCGATCAGCAAATCCCGCTTCAGACGCTTGATCGCCATGGTGACCGCCGGGGCCGATACGTTTAACCAGCGCGCCAGCGTGGCCGCAATCACCGTCTCGCCTTCCGACCGGGCTTCCGCGATTGCCTTCAAATAATTCTCTTTGGAGATGGTGATCTTCACTGCCTTTCGATTGTAACAAGGCTATCCGGCGTGGCATTTTCAAAGTATCTAGGTTTCAACCGAAACAATTGCCGGGGATTGCGGCAGCCTTTACTTGTGTGCTGCCCGCCGATGAGAAACCCGATCCGGCCGTCATCAACCGGATCAAGGCCGAAGCCCTTGAGAATTCAAGGATGATGGATCATACTTTTTACCCGGCCGGCGTTTACAGTCCAGGGTTAACCAAGACTCCTGAATATAAGGCCGAAGATGAAGGCGGCGTTCGTCAATCAGACGGTGATGCGGGATGAGATGATGCCGCGCAAGGTGCTGCCGAACCCCCCGGGGTTGCTCCCGAGAAGAAGCCGGAAGATGGCAAGAAACTGGTGACTTCGGCAGACAATTAGTGCGGCGTCCGCGAATTGGCTGGGCGCTCGGATTGGACGGCGGAGCCCCAGCCCCGCCATAGGGGTTAAAATAACGCCCAAACGGGCTAGTTTCGGAGCTGCGAAACCCGCGCCATCCGAAACATTGTGGCATCAGAATGTTCTTATTTTAACGCCTATGCCCAGTCCCGCAGCCAGCCCCCCGGCTGGCACTTTTGATCCGGAAAGCCGAGGCAGGGGATCAGGTCGAGTGCCGGGGATTGCGCCCCGGCACGCCGGGTAGGCCCGGGGATTTGCACCCCGAGCCTCTCACAGGACCGGACGTAAGCCTCTCGACTTATCCGGCTCGTACCACCCTTGAA
>JANXXV010001035.1 GCA_025350445.1 Bryobacteraceae bacterium
ATCGAATCGCTCGCCGCGCGCCGGTAACCCGTTCGCTAGCGCGTAGCTATTGCGCACCGCCCGAACCTGCTCCGCCCATTCTCCAAACGGCAGCAGCAATTCCCGATACACCAGGTAACTCATATCCGTAGTCCGGTCCGGCAAATGATCTTTCACATCGTCCACCTGATGCAAAAACCGCCGCCCGTTCCCTTCTGTCAACCGCGGCATCCATGTCTTGTACCAGGTCTCCGTAGCATCGGCCAGCGCGCGATTGCGGGACCCTCGGATCAGCCCGGCAAGGTCCAACGCACGGTCCAACTCCCGCACCGCTTGCTCCGCCTGCTTCTTCTCCGCCGCGCCTGCGGCATTGCGAAACGCCTCGTCAATCTGCCCCAACCCGCGCAGCATCCCCAGGTTGTGCCGGTAAAGATGCGCGATAGAAAGAAACACTTCCAGGTTGTAATGATTCAACTCTACCGTTTGCAGATTCCGATGCAACAATCCCAACAGTTGATCGTTCTCCACCAGAAATTCCGCAGCCAGTCCCAACCGCTTCCCGTTTTGCTGAGCCCATTCCGGCGAATATTTCAACTCCGTTCCTGGCACCGGCGGCAGCGGCAAAAACTGATCGTGAGCCGGCCTCGGCTTTTCATAAATCTGGTCGGACCTCCCCCAAATCGGCGTCCGCGCCTTGGAATCGCCTGTCTCCCAGCTATCCGACCAAAACTGCGCCTGCGTGCTCATCAGCCGATACAAACCGTCCATGTCCGCCTGTTGCCCGCCATAAAAAAGTGGGAAAAATGCAACCGTGCTCTCAGCCGGGCTAGGCGCACCCGGATGCCATGCCGCTGCCGCGGCGGTTGCATAACCCAGCCAAAATGTTTCAGCATGCAAGCCCATATCGCCCCACGCCGCATTGATAGTTCCCAACAGGTCCGCGTCACGCCGCGCCGTATCGAACGATGTTTTCCGGAACGTATCTTCCACCCGCCGTTCGCCACCCCGCCCCGCATGCAGTTGCTTCGCGGCCGGCGCCGGATAATACGTAGGGAAAAACTTCTCCTCCCCCTGCGAAGATGAATAAATCATTTCTCGTATCCCATGTTTCCGGAACGCTCGATCGAACGCCGGCGAATAAACCTCGCCATTCACAATGTGCGCCGGAAGCGACGGGATATCGTCCGCCTTCAAAGGGTACTCGCCCCAGAAAATCACCGTTCGCCCGCGGTCGTGCAGATAATTCGCGGTCTTCGTCACAAACTCCGCCAGCAGCTTGCCCACGCTGCCCAACTCCTTCGCCCGCGCCGCTTCCCGGCATTGCGCATTGTCAGCCAAGCCTATGTAGTAAGCTTCGTCCGTGGATAAATACACATACTTCCCGCCCTTGTTCGCGTCCAGAAGATCCTGGAACATGCCCTCCAGCAGCTTGTACGAATCCGCATTCGTTACGCACAGTTCATAGTTGCTCTCCGGAAACGCACGCAGCTTTGCATACTCGGGATGCTTCAGGATGAACGCAATGTGCGACGGTCCGTCCAGGAACGGAATCAGTTGTACGTGATACCGCAGCCCATAGTCGGTCAGCTCCTGAAAGTCCGCCGCGGACATTGCTTGCGGCTCCACCACAGCCGGAGCGCTCTTGAATTGGAAGTGACCTTCCAGCTTCACCGCAATGCCGTTGATCTTGAAAAACGCCGCCCGCCGTATGGCGTCCCGGAACGTTTCCATCCGGTCCAGATGGTGCGCATCGTCCCAATAAATAAATCGCAGCGGTAAATCGGGCCAATCCTCAATCCGTCCCTCGGGAAACACCAGTTCCGCACCTCGCGGCTTCAACAACTGCACCAACGTCGTAGTCCCGTAAAACAATCCCACGGGCGAATTGGCCGTAACGGTCACCAGTTCTTTCGCCAGCTCAATCCGGTAAGCTTGTTCAGCCAGCGCCGGCCCTGCCTTCACTAATCCGGGCGCGACGCGCAGCCGCAGTGTCCCAAGCCCGCTCGCTGCACCCATTCGAAAGTGCGCGCGCCGCTCCAACTCTTCTTGAAACGCCGTGACCGCAATATCTGTCGAAGCCACCCCTTGCAGATCCATCGCCCACCCGGGCCGAAACACAAAGGTCGAAGCGCCCAGATGAACCGATTGTGGCGCCGGCATCACCGTATATCCGCGCGCTTGCAACGGAGACAAAGTGGCTGCATGCATCGCAGGTGAAATCAATAGTACGAGCGGCAAACCAAAAACAATTCGTTTCATCAGGCACCTATCTTGCAGTTTGCATGATACTATACCAAAGATCGGATACCGGTAAATCATGCATCACCCAGGCACCGCCACGCGGCGCATTCTTCGCCCTCCGCAAGTGCGGGGGGCCAACAGAGCCGTCGTCCTCCAACTCCTCCGCCATCAGGATCGGTTGTCTCGCGCGCAGATCGCACGCCAAAGCGGCCTCTCTGAAGGCACCGTCTCCCGCATCGTCGCCGAACTGGTCGACGAACGCCTTGTCTCGGAAGACGGCGCCGAGAATTCCACCGGCGGTCGTCCCGGCACCCGCCTGCAATTGCAGCCCAAACGCGTAGCCTTCGGAGCGGACATCCAGAATCGCGAAATGCGCTGCTCCGTGGCCACCATGCGCGGCTGCCTTGTTGAGACGCGCCGCTCTCCCACGCCTGCCCGCCTGCCCGAGGCTCTTCAGCAAATTGAGCGGGAATTCCTCTCCTTCCGCAAACGCTTCGGTGCCGATCACGTGGAAGGTCTCGGCATCAGCGTCCGCGGCATCGTGAACAGCGAAACCGGAGTGCTCGAATTGGGCAGCCGCCCGGATTGGGTAAAGGTACCCATTAAACAGATCCTGGAACAACGGCTCAATATGCCCGTGTTCGTGCAGAATAACGTTCGCGCCGCCGCCTTAGCCGAGTACAACTACGGCGCGGCGGAGGTGCACAATAGCCGCTGTTTCTTGTTCATCAAAATTGATGAAGGCGTCGGCACCGGCATCCTGCTTGACGGAAAACCATACCTCGGCACTCACATGGCCGCCGGTGAATTCGGCCAGATGGTAATTGCCACCTCGCCCGGGCCTGAGCGTCATGACCGGCCCGGATGCCTCGAACGTCTGGTCTGCAACTCCGCCATCTGCGATCTCTACATCGCACTATCGGGAACAAAGCGACAGTCATCGCTTGGTGACGCCAGCGCGCGCATTCGCAAGATCGCCCAACTCGCCCTCGCCGGCGATCCCGCGGCCCGCAAAACAGTGGAGGAAACCAGCCGCTACCTCGGCGTCGGCATTTCCAATATGATTTGGGGCCTCGATGCGGACGTAGTCATCATCGATGGAGTGATCTGCGACGCCTGGCAATTAGTGGAACCCATGCTCCGCGAACAGTTCCCCGACAATCGCGACTTGCCCAATTTCCGCCAACTGGTAATTCGCAAATCCGCACTGGCCGGAGACGCGGCCTTGATCGGCGCAACCACCCTTCCCTTCACCAGCCTCTTCACCACTGGAGAAAGGCCGCAACCGCTTCCGTAATCCCATGGCATCGCCGCGCTTCACCCGCACACTCACCCGCCGCGATCTTATCGTCTACGGCCTGGTGATTCTCATTCCCACCGTCCCCTATCCCGTCTACGGAATCGTGCAAATCGTTTCCAACGGCCACGCCGCTCTAAGTTATCTCGTGGCCATGGTGGCCATGGTGTTCACCGCGGCCAGCTACGGCAAGATGGCCGGCGCATTTCCTTCCGCCGGCTCAACCTACACCTATGCCCTGCATGGATTCAATCGGCACATCGGTTTCCTCGCCGGCTGAGCCATGATCCTCGACTACTTCCTCATCCCGCTGCTCAGCGTGATCTACGCCGCACTTACCGCGGCGAGGCTGATGCCCGCAGTGCCCTATCCGCTGTGGGCCCTGCTATTCACCGCCACCATCTCAATCGTCAACATCCGCGGCATTCACGTCGCCGCCCGCGCCGGCAACTTCCTGATGTTCGTGATGACCGTATGCGCCGCTCTCTTCCTCTGTCTGGCGGCGCGCTTCATCGCCGTCACCGGCGGTTTCCACGCGTTGCTCCAATGGCGTGGTATCTTTCACTCCCAACTGTTTTCCATTCAACCGCTAATGATGGGCGCCAGCATCGCCACCCTCTCCTACATCGGCTTCGACGCCATTTCCACTCTTGCGGAAGATGCCGTAAGCCCCGAGCGCGATATCAGCATCGCCACCATTCTGGTTTGCATTCTGCAAACAGTCTTCTGCGTACTCACCGTATATTTGGCTGCTCTAGTGTGGCCGGATTTTCGGTCCTTCCCGCGCACCGAGACCGTGATTCTCGATATCGGTAAGCAAGTCGGCGGAACGTTCATGGAAGCCGTTCTCACCTTCGTTCTCCTCGTCGCCGGCTTGGCCAGTGCGCTAACCGGCCAGGCCGGTGCTTCGCGCCTATTGTTCGGCATGGGCGCGGATGGAATCGTCTCGCGCTACGTCTTCGCCTACATGCACCCGGTTCACAACACACACACTCGCGGCATTTACCTGGTGGCCGCCGTCTCGCTCGCGGGCGCTCTTCTGCTGCAATTTCAAATGGCCGCGGAGCTGTTAAATTTCGGCGCCTTCGTCGGTTTCATCCTCGTAAACCTCAGCGTGATCCGCCATTTCTACATCCGGCTGAAACAGCGCAGCGGCATCGCTCTTCTCACCAATCTGCTATTTCCCTTAGCGTGAGCGATAGTCTGCGGATACGTGTGGATCAGCCTCAGCCGCGACGCAAAACTAGTCGGCTTCGCCTGGATGGCCATTGGCGCCGTCTATCTCGCTGCCCGGCTCAATTCACGCGAGGCAACACCAGCCGTCGAAGAGACAGGCCAATAACCGCGCCCATCGCCACGCCGGCAAAGTCCGCCATCATGTCGTGTGTATCGAAGCTTCTCCCCGGCGAATACAATTGCCCGAACTCCAGCGCCACGCCCAGCGCCGCAACCAATACCAGAATCACCGCGGCCCTCCGAAGGCGTTCATGCAGCATCGGAAGCAACGCTAGCGCCGCGTAAGCAAGTCCGTGCTGCACCTTGTCGTTGACGTGCAGTTCGCTAATCGTTTGTATCGCGCTGGAATCGGCGGGAAGCAGACTGCCCACAATCACAACAACCACGGCCCCTGCCCAAACCCATCGCAGCAATCGGGTCCACCGCTCAATCGATAGCAAGCTCAACCTCCAGTACAGTCATCCATCAACGCTGTTGTCAACCGCCAACCAGGCCCGCCAGGCACAACGGCGTCCATCCCAGTGAACTAAACCCCAGGACGGCGGACGCCAACGTCTGAGCGGGTCCCCCTGGACCCGCTCCCACAACACCCGACCATCCCGCAGGGAAAACCGAGAATCGCAAGGGCAGGCTGAACGCATCTCCCCCCGAGTCCGGCTAAGCCCGGAAACAAGGGCAGCAATCAGTCAGAACGCCGCGGAGCACGTTGTAATGCAGCACGAAGAAGAAGCAGATTACCAGAGACTTCGCGCCGGCATCGTCATGGAATATCGGCCGCGCGCGCCGCATGAGCACTGCTTCGCGGACCAGATAGCGTAAAACTACCGGCGCCTACTCCGCTGCCGCAGAGTGGAAACCGTCACATTTGAGAAACGCCTGGCTACCCTGAAGAACCGTCTCCATCTGGACCGGGATCAACCCATCGATATCGACGAAGGAATCTCCATTTGCATGTCGAACCAGCCCCGCGAGTTTGACACCCTCCGCCTCTAGGAAAACACCATCGAGCAAGCCTGGTACCACGCATCCTCACCGATGGCGAATGTGGCCACCCGCCGCTAACGCTTCCAGCGATGCCACTCCAAACCAGGCAGCCCGGTGCGAAACTGAACCAGCCGGCCATGCTCCATCTCGGTAACATAAGCCGTCTTACCGTCAGGGCCTCCGAAGCAGATGTTCGTCGGCAACTTTCCCAACACGTCAATCTCCTTAAGCACCACGCCTTGCGGAGAAACCACGGCAACCGTCCCCTTGCCATGCCGCGTGATGTAGAGATTGCCATCCACGTCACTTCGCATCCCGTCCATGCCGAAGTCTGGAAACTGAATAAGCAGCCGCTTGCCCGAAAGCGATCCGCCGCGCCCAATGTTGAAAGCCCAAACGTTCCGCTGCACCGTCTCATTCACGTACAGCGTCTTCCCGTCCGGGCTAACGTCAATCCCGTTAGTGGTCCCCATGCCCCCGGCGGCAAGCGTGATCTTCCCCTTGCGGTCCACACGCCACACCTGCCCGGTCGAGTTCGCCCAATTCGGGTCGGAAGCCCACAACGTCCCATCGCGCGAAATAGCAATGTCGTTCGGCTGATTCATTGTCGGCTCATGGGCGAAAACACTAACCTTCCGTGTCTTCATGTTCACGCGCAGAATGGAGTGCCCCGTATAATCGGCAACAAACATCACCCCTTTCTTATCGAAACGAATACCATTCCCAAGCGACCCTTCGGGCATCTCCAGAAATACCTCGCCCTTCCCCTCCGGCGTCACCCGCCCAATAGTGGGCTTGCGCGCGAAGCTAACAGCGTAGATGTTCCCATCGCGATCAACCGCCGGACCTTCAATCTCCCGCGTAAAACTGTGCGGTTCAGTAAACGGAGTAGCCAGAAGCATAGCAATCAAAAGCATAATAATCCTCCAGGACGGCGGGCGCCCCCGCCCGCGCGCAGGCCCCCGCCTCCGCCAATACTACTAAGCATGAGTTCCAGCCCCGCACAAAGCTTCCACACTATCCAAAGCGTGGCCAAGACAATCCAGCGTAAAATCAACATGCGCAACCTGATGCGCATAAGAAATAGAGCACTGCTTAGTCCAAAGCGGAAACACATAAACTCCGCGCTCGATCAAATCGCGCCGCATCGCCTCATCCGCCACGGCGTTATGATGCGTCGCCACATCATGCCAGTCCACCGGAAGATGATCCATAAAATAAACACAAAACGCCGAACCCTGCCGCGCCACCACACCCTGCATACCCCGCGCCGCCAGCATCTGCTCCAACCCCAGCTGCATCCGCGCTCCCATGCATTCGGTATGTTCGTAAACCTCGCCGTTATCGCGCATCAGCTTCTCAATCGTAGCGATAGCAGCCGCGGTAGGCACCGGATGCGCGTTGTAAGTCCCCGCCAACAAAACCCGCCGGCCCGGGTCAGGGTCCGCAAACAGATCCATCAAATCCTTCCGCCCGCCCAGCGCCGCAATCGGATATCCGTTCGCCATGGCTTTCCCGTAAACCACCAGATCCGGATGCAGTCCCACCTGCGAACAATATCCGCCCAGCGCATGGCGAAATCCAGTCTTCACCTCGTCAATGATCAATACGAAGCCATACTTATCCGCCAGCGCCCGAAGCCCTTCCAGATAACCGGCCTGCGGATGAATCACACCCACATTCTGCAAAATCGGTTCCGAAATAAACGCCGCCACGGGGTACTTGCGGCAAACCCACTCCACCGAATCCAGGTCGTTGAAATTCACCACGTGGACCAGTTTCTGATGGTCTACCGGTACGCCCGCGCTCATGCTGACATACGGATATTCGCCAGGCGAAACGCGCCCGCCCAAAACAGAAAGCGGCGTCATCACGTTGCACGAAACGTCGTTGTGCCATCCGTTGTACCCGCCCTGCGTGCAGATGATATGGTCCCGTCCGGTTGCCGCGCGCGACACCCGTATCGCCTGGTACGTCGCCTCGCTGCCGGTGTTAAGAAACTGGACGCTATCCACAAAGCTCACGTTAGTGCAGATCAGTTCCGCAAGCCGCCCCTCCAGCACTGTCGTGCCAGTTCCAAACAGGCTCGCTCCATCGCGCAGCACCCGTTCCACCGCCTCTGTCACGTCGGGATCGTTATGTCCCAAAAAGTGCGGAGCGAACGCGGCGTGATAATCCACATACTCATTCCCTTCCGCGTCCCAGATCAGCGGACCTTCTCCGCGAACGAAAACAATCTCCGGAGATACCGACCGGTTTATCGATACCACTCCTCCGGGAATATATCTGCGGTTGGCAGTCAGGATTGCTTCCGACTTGGGATAATTGCGCATGGGACCTCGGGCCAGTATAAAGGACTGTTTGCTCAGAAAGATATCAGCCGGACGCTTCCGTTTCGTTCCGGGTCCAGCATCTCGGACTCGGCCCTTGACCCCAGCCTCGGGGCTCTACGAAAATCGAAGTTGATCCTTCTCCGGAACGCCACAATTATCGATGGTACAGGAGATTCGCCCCGAGCCGGCGACCTTCTGATACGCGATGGAATCATCGCCGAAATTGGCACTATCCCGCCCGCCGAAACGGCCCAGGCAGTGGATTGCACCGGGCTGGTGGCCGCACCCGGTTTTATTGATATTCATAGCCACTCCGATTTGCAGGTACTGGTGAATCATCGCGCCAAGGCCGATCAGGGCGTCACTACGGAAGTGGTGGGAAACTGCGGCTTCTCGCCCTATCCATTCCGGCACGATCATCAGGCACTGCATCAATTCGCCGATGGCATCTTCCGCGGTTGGGACGATTGGGGCTGGGCCGGCGCCCGCCAGTATCTTGACGAAGTTCACCGTCGCGCAAGACTCGCAAATGTCCTTTCGCTAA
>JANXXV010000452.1 GCA_025350445.1 Bryobacteraceae bacterium
CAGGCGGACCGGATCTGGCTCTCGCGATTGGATGGAAGCCCGCGCTTGACGCTTGCCGGTTCTAATGAGACTTTCACGCTGGAGACGCTTACGGCGGCGTGGACGAAGATTCACTCTGGTTTGCAGAGCTGGGCCGGCGCACTGGCGGGCGACGCCGCTACCGGGCCATTGAAGTACGTCAATATGCAGGGCCATCCTTACGAACTGCCCGTGTGGCAGGTGCTTTTGCATGTAGTGAATCACGCCAGCTATCATCGCGGACAGGTTACGACGATGCTTCGCCAGATGAATCACAAGCCGATCGTGACGGACTTGGCCGCATACTACAACAGCCGCTAGTGTAGTTTCCCTCGTAAAAGCTGACGACGGGCGCAAGAACGCTCGCCGAGGGGCGAGCGCGCGGACAAGGTGTCTGCCCCACCTTGCGCCCAGTAGCATGTTGTAAAGAATTGGCCGGGAAGGCACGCTAGCCGCGCGGGGTGACAACGCGGGATCCATTTCACAAAAAGGCGCTGGGACGATTTTCGTCACCGTAGTTGGCGTTCCCGGGCTGGACGGCCGTCGCTAACCAGGCTCGGGCGCGGGCCATCGACGCGACTCTAAGCGGATGGAGTAGTTCACGAATGGTTTGCCGCGGCGCATGCGCCAATCTTTCCCGGATCGCCGGCGTATCCCCAGCGGGCATGCATCGAAGCTGGAATTGGATGCGGTTTCTCTCGAATATGCGGGACACTTCGGAAGCTTCATAAAAGCGGCCGATGGTAGCTTTGCCGACGTGTTGTACCGAAGACTCCGGAACGAAAATATTTAGCAGGCCCGCGGACTTGGCCCAGACGCCCCATTCCGCATCCTCCCAGTAGAAAGGGTCATAGCACGCAGTCCGCTTGATGAACTGGCGGAGCCACTGTGTTTGAAAAAGAGATGATCCGCCGCCGGAATAAAAATGCTCCATGGGACCACTTGTGGCGCCGTCGAGTTCAAGAAGATTCGCGAGGCCGTCGATGAATTCAATGCTGGTCCGGTTGGTTTCCCTGGCGCTTTTCGTGTTTGTCATGCTAATGCGCGAAGCCAGCGAGAAGACGTCAGGGGCCCGGTGCCGCAAAACATTAGACAGAGCGTCCTCAGCCAGCGACACGTCATTGTTCAGAAGATAGGTCCAGCCGGCGGTGATATATCGTAAACCGGTTCGAATGCCAGCGGTGAAACCCAGCGGCTGGGACACAAAGATAAACCGGAAGCCCTTGTACGCGGCAATCAATTTCGCGTAATCGGTACGGCGGGAGCCATTGATCACAACAACAATTTCGGCGCGAATCGAAACCCTCGCCAACGCGCTTTGCAATGCCCCAAGGCAAGCAGCGAGGATTGTTGCGTTACCACGTTCCGGAATGATGACGGCAAGCGAATCATCCGGCAGAGGCTGGATTCCGGCCGGCGTCAAGAGCCTCTCTAGCGTCGCAATCCGTTGCAGAGGTCTAGCCGCCATGAATAGAAAATCGGCGGCATTCCGGTTTAGATTAAGAACTGACGCCGCCGCGAATTGAGCCTTCGCGGGCCGCGGCAACACCGGCGCCATTGTGCTAAATTCAGCGCTGAACAAAGCAAATCCGAGTTCCCGGGCATCGTTGCTCAAACCACGCCGCCAGGGTGAAATCCCGTGTTCGACACAAGCCATGAAGCGGTTGATCCGCGCGGAACGATCGAGCCCAAGCTCAACTTGGAAGTGAAGCGCCTGGCCGCCCTGGTTTCGCACAAGTGCGATCCGCTGGCCATCGCGCGAGAACTCCACGCAGTTGGATTGCGGACCACCGGGAAGCAGGCCGCTTAAAACCAGAGAATGTTGTCCATTTTGTTCGCATTCAAAGCTGGACATTGTGCGTGACCACAATGTGCCGCTTTCATCACGATCGTGCCAGCCCCACAAGGTCCGTACCGCGCCTGTTTCCGTAACCGGCGCACGGAAGATACAACCGGCGCACCCGGGCAGGTCATCCCTTGCGTAACGTTCGCGAAAATCCCGGTATTCCGGCCCCTGCCAGATATCGCGCAAGGTGGAAGAGCGCAGGTTGCCGAAGGCCTTTCTATCCATAACCTCGCATGCTACAACGTCACCATTCGAAAGAATATGTACAGTCTCAAAAGGATTCTGCCCGCACGTAAAAGCGCCACCGTGGCGGCTAAATTCCGGTGGGCGCGCCACCGATACCCGCAGTCCCGGATTCGCATCGCGCGCCGCTTGGACGTTCGAATCGAGCGCTATTTGAAATGCCGCGGTGACTCTTCCGTCCCCGCCCGCTTCCAGATCAAACAGGGGAGGCACGCCAGGCCGGCGTATTACAGGATGAATCGAGAGCGAGGATGCTCCGCTCTCAGCCGCGAGCGCGGCGATGGCAGGCAATTCGGTCACATTCGAATGCATCGCGACAATCGCAAAATCGATTGCGGGAGGTCGTGATTCGCGGCGGGCAGCGTGAAGAAGGCTTTCGAGCCGCCGCTCAAACGAGTCCAGCGCTCCCCCGCCGTAAAGAATCGGGAACTTCCGCCGGTCGAGAGTGTGGAGCGAGATGCTAATCCGATCGATGCCGGAGGCGGCAAGCCTGCGTATCGTTTCCATTGGCATGCTGACAAGCGACGTCACAATCTCCACATGGGCGCGCGTTGCGGCCTTCGTCTTCCCGATCGCTTCGATCAGCGAAGGATAGTTTGCGGACTCTCCGGAATAATTGAGACGAATGACTTCGGCGCAATCAAGAGAACTCAGAAGCGACTCGAGCATTGTCATACTCATGTGCCCGCCTTCGCCCCGAAGATTTTCCCGCGAGCAGAACACGCATTTCAGTGGACACTTCGAAGTAAGCTCGATCCAAACAGCCGCAGGCCCTTGCCGCGCCGCGAGACTCATAGCCGGTACCCGACCTCGGTCATGAATCAAGTTTAGCTGGCACATTACCTGACGCGGGTTTGTTAGTAATGATTGCCGATTCCAGCGAGTTCCCACGCATCCCGAAAACGTGACCCGCATCAGTAGGGAAAATACACTGAGACCGTCTGGGTAGCGGCGGCGCTCGCGGCGAATCTGAACCATCTGGCCGATGCCAGTGAGATGCCCAACCTACAGGTGGATGACACCCTCGGAGAACAAAATTGCGCGGCCGGACATTTTCACACGATCCCCCAGATCCTGGCACAACAGTTCCCCGCCCCGCTTGGAAACCTGGTGCGCGAGCAGCGTCTGTTTGCCCAGGAAGTCCGACCAATATGGAATTAGCGTGCAGTGTGCTGAACCGGTAACCGGATCCTCGGGAACGCCGGCGCCGGGGGCGAAGAACCGCGATACAAAATCGGCCGTATGGCCGGGCGCGGTAACGATCGTGCCGTATTTTTCCAGTTTCGCGAGTTGTTCCATATTGGGCCTGAGGTCCAAAATCTCTTCCTCGGACTCATAGACAGCCATATACGCCTTGGCTTCCCACACTTCCTGCGGTTTGAGTCCAAGCGCCTCTATCAATTCATCCGGGACGTCGCAAGGGGCAGCCGGAAGCGCGGGGAAATCCAAAGTGAAAAGATCGTCGCTCTTTGCCACCCGTAGCTCGCCGCTCTTGGTCTGAAAGCGTACTTCGCTTCGAGATGGATACAGGTGATTCAACAAAACGTAGGCAGAGGCGAGAGTCGCGTGCCCGCAAAGATCCACTTCCATTTCGGGGGTAAACCAGCGCAGTTGAAACTCGCCGCCGGCGGGCACAAAATAGGCAGTCTCCGAAAGATTGTTCTCACTGGCGATGGCCTGCAATAGTTGGTCGTCGAGCCAGGAGTCGAGCGGGCAAACTGCGGCAGGGTTTCCCCCGAACAACCGCCCGGTGAATGCATCCACATGATAAAGCGGGATCTTCATCCTACCAAGTGTAGCCAACTATTGAGGAAAGTTTATTGCACGCGCATTCGATGCTTCTCACTGTGGACCAACTCGTCGAAGATTGCCAGCACCTGCTTCCGGTAGCTGTACACCCGGCGCAGATTGTCCCGAAAGGTAGTTTCGTAGCGCGGCGCCTTCATCCACTTATCGATCAAGGGCTTAGGCACATCGATATCGCGCCGCAGCGCGTCAACGGAATGTCCCCGCAGAAACAGACCGTAGAACATCGCCGCTTCCCGTTGGGAAGCCAAGGGGTCGAAATCTTCCATTCCAGCGAGCTGAGGATTTCTCACAAGCCACCACTGCAAAATTGAAGTATAAACACGGAACGGGTTTCTAGCAAGTACTCCGCCTAATTGTTTTCGTTTATTTCACCGACTCGCGTCCGGCGGCATACCCTTTATGATTCCAATCGAGGAGACGGCGCTCCATTCGTTCCAGTTTCACAGCACGCCGCCAGACCGAGAGCCAAATGGCTGGCGACATCACGCGCATCATGACATAGAGAACAAACATGACGGTGGTATTGCATTCCGGCTGCCAGCTTCGGTACTGCGAGCCCGGTTTCGCGTTATCATGTAGTTAAGGACGGCGCAGGTGGCGTTCGATTCCCTGGAGGTTCAACATGAAACGTATTATTCCCATCTCGATTGCCGTTCTGGGATTGACCACGCTGGCCTTGGCCGAAAGCTGGACCGGGACGGTTGTCGATGTCATGTGCAAGGGCAAGGATCTGGCAGGGCATACCGCCAAATGCGCGGTTTCATGCTCGAAAGGCGGCTATGGCCTGGTACTATCCGATGGTAAGTTTGTAAAATTCAACGAAACTGGAAACACCAAAGCGCTCGCCGCCCTCAAGGCCACCGGCAAGGAGAAGGACCTCAAAGCAAAGGTTAGCGGAAGCTTAGACAACGACGTAATCAGCGTTGAATCGATAGAAATTCAGTAACGGCTCGTTTCCGGATTGCCAGCCACGCCTGGAACAGGCCCGGGTTTTCGAGCCAAGTCAGTATCCACAACAGCATCTCTTCCTTGACGGCGTTTGCGCCGGGGTCCAGCCCTGGCTTTTGCAGCGCCCATCGGGCATGGTCTTTGGCGGAAATAACTTCGGCGCGGATTCTCCGGCGGCGCTCGGGCGCGGCAAGCTCATACTCCACTTGCAGCGCGCACAGCGTCCGTTCCAGACCGGCAAAAGATTTTTGACATACCCCTTCCACCAGGGGCGCCATGGCCAGACCCGTGCCCCTCACCAGCTTTCGCAAGTAATTCGGAGACACCGGAGCGAGAGTCTCGGCGATACGTTGCCACACCGCCTCATTGATGAATTCGACGCCCTCCGCGCTCAATAGCGCTCCCAGCCGTTTCCGCTTCGACTCAGCGTTTGTCGCCATTCCGGTATGCCTTCACCGCGATATTGTGTTGCTCAAGAGTGCTGGAAAATGTGTGCTTACCCGAGCCACCGGGCTGCGCCACAAAGTAGAGATAGTCCGTGTGGGCGGGAGCAATTGCCGCCTTCAGCGCTGCCAGCCCCGGGTTCGCGATGGGGCCCGGCGGCAAGCCTGTGTGTTTATAAGTGTTGTAAGGGTTCGCGCTACCTAAGTCAGACCGGTAGATGGTCCCGCGATAACGGTTCTCCAACAGCGCCGCGTAGATGGTAGTGGGGTCGCAATCGAGCGTCATATTTCGGGCAAGCCGGTTCTCAAAGACGGACGCCACCACCTGGCGATCCGCGGGAACAGCTGTTTCCTTTTCTACCAGGGAAGCCAAGGTCACCGTGCGGCTGACCGCGGCGGCGGGCGCGCCTAACTCTTTCCAGGCGCGTCTGAAGCGCCCGGTCATTTCCTTGCCCATCTGCTGCGCGCTGGTATGCCGCGTCACGCGGTAGGTGGCCGGAAACAGGAAACCCTCCAGGCTCGGCGCCTCCGGAGCAAGATCGTGAATCAGAGACGGGTTGCCGGCGACTTTCAGAAAATCCGCAGCCTTCATCACGCCCAGTTGCTGCAAAGAGGCCGCGATGTCGAACTGATTGCTACCCTCCGGCACGCTTAATTCATAGTAGAAAATATCGCCGCGGGCAATGCGGCGGAAGACTTCCACGGCAGAAGCGGGAGCGCTAAACCGGTACTCCCCGGCCTTCAGAGTGGACCGCGGCAGCACCGCCCGCGCCGCCAGAAATGCCCATCGGGACCGAACCACGCCGTTGTCTTCCAGCAGGCCCGCGATTCCGCGCGTTGATGTTCCCGATGGAATCCCGACGAATGCTTCCTTATCGAACCCTGCATACGGCGCGCAGATGGAATAAGACAGGTAGCAGGCCCCGCCGGCAAGCGCCAGCAGAAGCGCCAGAAACAACCGCCTGATCATTCGGGCCAGCGCTCCGCTTCAGTGGATGGAGTGAGAGAATCCAAGTAGCTGGCCAGAAGAATGACGGCGGAAAGGCGGTCCACAGCACGTGCGCGTTTTTCGATACTGATGCCGCTATCCCGAAGCACGCGCCCGGCCTCCACCGAAGTCAGCCGTTCATCCCAATACACCACCGGCAGCCCGGTCTTTTCCCTCAGCCGCTCGGCAAAGTCCCTGGTGTATTCCGCCTGACGGCCCTCACGGCCGCTCATGTGAATTGGATTGCCCATCAGAATGAGCCCGACATTCTTCCCGGCGATCAGGCTTGCCAAATGGGCCAAGTCTTCCCGCAGATTTGTGCGCTGTTGCGTATCCAAGCCCTGCGCGGTGATCCCGAGTTCATCGCTAATCGCCAAGCCAATCCGGCGTTTCCCGAGATCCAGGGCAAGAATGCGGCCATTGCGAAGCGTAGATTCGTCCAATAATCAGTATAAGCATCCCATGATAGAGTAACCATTAGACGTTTTCAGTGCCTTCCTGTGCCGGTGTTCACTCCAGTTTCGCCAATCCATCGGCTGCAAAGCGCCAGTGTGTTTCTGCTCGCGCTCTCGGCTACAATCGGTCTGCTCTATTACGGACGGGCGTTTTGCATCACGCTGGTGATCGCGGTAATGATCGCCTTCATCCTGGACCCGTTTGTCGCATTCGTGATGCGCATTAAGATATCCCGCGGAGTCGCCAGTTTCATCGTTTGCGCCGTGGCTCTTTCGCTCTTCTATCTGGTTGGATTGGGCGCCTATACGGAAATTGCAACTCTTTCCACCGAATTGCCGGCCTATAGTGAACGGGCGAATGAACTGGTGGATAGCGTTGCCGATCGCATGGACAAGATGGAGCAGAACGCCTACAAGCTACTTATCCCAAAACGTTTGCAGGAACGCGAACGGATGGCGCAGGTGCAGGCGCAGCAGCAGAACGAAACGAAGAAACGCCGCAGCAAGGCGCCGGAGCCAGTGGCGCCGCCGGTAATCCAGGAAGTTCGGATCAAGCAGGACCGCACGTCGCTGGTGAACTACATGTATTCCTACATCAGTTCTTATTACAACGTGCTGCTGATGACGTCTTTCGTGCCGTTCCTGGTGTACTTCATGCTCAGTTGGCGCGATCACGTGCGGCGCAGTTTTCTCACGCTGTTCGAAGGCACGGACCGCGTGATTGCGGGCAAGAGTTGGCAGGGTATTGCGGACATGGCGCGTGCCTATGTGTTCGGAAATTTTCTATTGGGAATTCTGCTTTCCGTCGCCAGTTGTATCGCATTTTATATGTGGCACCTTCCCTACTGGATGCTGGTGGGGCCAATCAGCGCCTTTCTAAGCCTGGTACCGTATGTAGGGCTTCCGCTCGCGGTGGCGCCGCCGCTTATGGCAGCACTTGCGCTGTATTCCAGTCCCAGCCCCTATCTCTTCATCGCCGCCATTGTGGCTTTCTTTCACTTAATGGCGTTGAACCTGCTATACCCAAAGATCGTCGGCGCCCGGGTTCACCTGAATCCGCTGGCGGTCACAGTCGCCCTGATGTTCTGGGGAACGATCTGGGGCGGCGTCGGGCTGGTACTGGCCATCCCAATGACCGCCGCCATCAAAGCCGTGCTGGACAACATTGAACATCTGCAACCGTACGGACGGATGCTGGGCGATTAGGCCCGAGGCAAAATGGCGCCCATCCGGCCGCTTCGATAGTCTTCAAATGCCTGGTAAAGCTCATCGCGCGTGTTCATCACGAACGGTCCGTAGCGCGCCACCGGTTCATCCAGCGGCTTCCCTGCCAGCAACAGCAGGTTCAACGCTGCCCCGCTGCCTGCGGGGTTTGAAAGCAACACCGAATCTCCGCCGTTCGCAAATGAGATCACCTTCCGCGCTTTCACCGCGCCGGTCTTCGAATCGAAAATTCCCTCGCCTTCGATCAAGTACACAATCGCAGTGTACCCGGCCGGGATGGGCTGCGCGTGCCCGCCGCCTGGCTGAATAGTGAAGTGCAGATACACGATTGAGTTCTCGCTTTGGATAGGCCCGCGTACGCCCAGCGCCTCTCCGGATATCACCTTCACTTCTACGTCGCCGGCTGCATTCCGCGCTATTGGAATTCGCGCCGATGCCAGCTCCTGATAGCGCGGTGGTGTCATCTTTTGGCTGCGCGGCAGGTTAATCCAAAGCTGGAAACCGTGAAGCCGTCCGCCATCGCGAATAATGCCGGATCCCGGCATCTCCGAATGCACCAGGCCTGAGCCCGCGGTCATCCACTGCACGTCTCCCGGACGCAAGACGCCGTGATTGCCGCTGGAATCGCGGTGCTCCATCTCCCCGTCCAGCAAGTAGGTGACGGTCTCGAAGCCGCGGTGCGGATGGTCCGGGAAACCCTTGCCTTCCCCGGGCTTAAGCTCAATCGGGCCCATTTCGTCCAGCAGCAGAAATGGATCGATCTCCGACACGGTTCCGCCGGGAAACGCGCGATAAATCACCATTCCATCGCCCTCCGCCGCTTGCTCGCTGGGCAGAATCTTTTGAATCGCTTTTGTGTTTGTCATTGAGTTACCTTGATGTCAAGACTATTGATGTTAAGCTATATCAAAAGGATTCAAATGGCAAACACATCGGGCATTCATCTCTGGCTGGTCCTGTGGAAAGCATACAGCGCGTTGCGCGGCCACGCGAACCAAAGCATTGCGTCGCTGGAGTTAAACTGGTCGGATTTCGCCGTCTTGGAGGTGTTGCTGCATAAGGGTCCGCTACCGGTGAACACCATCGGTCCAAAGGTGATGCTGACAAGCGGGTCTATCAGTGTGGCCGTCGACCGGCTGGTCCGGCGCGGATTGGTTAGCCGCAAGAACGATGCGGCAGACCGGCGCGCGCGTGTAGTCCACCTTTCAGCGAAGGGCAAAACGCTGATTGAGTGCGCGTTTGCGCAGCACGCCGCGGCGATGGAGCGGGCCACGGAAGGGCTGCGGAAGCCGGAGCGGATCCAAGCCATCGCGCTGCTTAAGAAGCTGGGCCAACACGCCGATTCCGCGAATTAGTTTCCTGTCCCCCCCTGGTGACGCCGGGTGAGAGGCCCGACCAGGTTCGGGCCGCGGGCGAGGGCGCCGCCGTCCGATTTCTCACTGTTTCCGGATCTTGGCGGGCAGCTTCGCGAATACCATGTCGTACGAGTTGCGAATGAATCGCCGGAACTCCGCCACCGTCAGCGCTTCATCCCGCTCAATGCCCACCCAGTGATAGCGCGCCACGTACGGCGCGGGCACAATGCCGTCTCTTTCGATCAATTCCGCGAACTCCTGCGGCGTGCACTTGAAGTAGAAGCGGCCCTCGGCCCCCGGTTTCAACGAAACGCCGACGAAAATCCTTCCGCCGATGCGAAAAAGCAGATCGTCGCCCCACTGGATGTCTTCCGTCACATGCGGGAAAGAGAGGCAAAGGCGGCGGATGATCTCAATGTCCATTACTTTCTCTTGAGAATCGGCACCGCCCTGCTTGGCCGCGCACGAATCCGCTCGACCCGCGAGCGAACCTCAGTGCTATCCGCATAGTTAGGCGCCAGCAGTAAATAAGTGTCATACGCTTCGCCCGCTTTTTCGAAGTTTCCCTCCGCTTCGTAGGTCAGGCCCAATTCCATATAAGCCGGCGCGTAGTTGGGGTTCAACTTCAACAATTCCAGTCCCGCGCGCTCAGCCTCAGCCGGACGGCCCAGAAGCCGGTTCAGCCGCAGCAAGCTCCATCGAGTCCCAACAGACCGCGGGTTGTACTTCACCGCGTTCTCCAAATGGGGAAGGGCCTCGCGCAACTGACCGGCGGCAATCAGTTGCGATGCGATCTGGAAGGGAGGCAATCCCCACTCCGGCGTGAGACGGGCTGCCCGCTCAAACGCCTGCCGCGCTTCCGCTTTGCGATTCAACCGGTCCAGCGCAACCCCCAGGGCATTCTGCGCGCAGGCGAATTGCGGATCGCGCCGCAGCGATTCCCGCAGGCTGGTGACGGCGTCCGCGAACTGGCCATCGGCGATCTGCATCCTGCCCTTGCAGAAAATTCTCCGCGTCTCGATTTCCGGATCGTTGGGGCGAAGAGTCTGTAGCCGTTCGTAGGCCGCCACGGCGCTGCGCAGCATCGCATTTTTGGAGCCGGTGGCGGTAGATTGCACATAATCACCGACGCAAGCCTGCCCTAAGTTTTCCAGGGCGTCGCTCATCAGTGCCGCGGCGACGGCCCGTTGCGAGGCGGGGAATGGCTGGCTGGAATAAATGTCCCAAGCTTCCAGGGGCCGCCCGTTTTGTATCCGTATCCGCAGCTGCATCAGGCGGCCGGTATCAGGCGCCAGAATGGTCACGCGGTTCACGCCGGCTCGTACCAAAACTGTGCCGCCGACGACCGTTCCATCCGGCAGGTCGGCCGAAACGCGGCTCTGCATCATTGCGCCGTCAACGCGCAGAATTCCAGTGGGCCGGATCTTTCCACGGAAACCATCATCAAGATAGATCGCGGTCCCAGGAGGCCCAACAAATTCCAGAGAGCCTTCGGCTGCCGATCCTGCAACAATCGTCCCTCCCTGAGCCAGCGCCAAGCGCGCATCAAAGTTCCCCGCCACACGCGGGTGCTGCTGCGCCCTGGTCTCTTGCGGAACAATTCGCGCCACGTAGTCGATCACATCCGCGGCGCGAATGGTCTGACTGGAATCCCGGCGCGCCTTTCCCCGCAGGCCTTCCAGCAATGTGTAAGTGAAGACCCCGTGCCCTCCACCCCACCGCTCGTCCTCAAACGACCGTTCGCTTGCCCGCGTCGCCAGTAGTTTCAGGAACGACCGGTCTCCCTGGCCAATCGCGGCCATCGGCACGCCCGCACGACTGGGAGCATCGGGCGCGTAACTCGACCAACCTATCCGGCCCGACCGGCACGCATCGGCCACCATCATCACCAAACCCGCGCGCAGGCGGGTGCTCAGGGTAGCGTCCACCTCGCGGAACGAAAGCGCGGTGGCGTGCAGGTTCTGCGGGTCCGAGTCGTGGGCCACAAAATACGCTTCCTCCCGCTCGCCGACGACACCGTGACCAGCGAAGAACACGTAAGCCACATCGTCCGGGCCGGCTGACTGCACCAGCCAGGTATGAAGCGCCGCCCGGATGGCAGCGAGCGTGGCCCGTTCATTGGTGAGAAGCCGGATGTGGCCGGCGGGCAGCGCCCCGCCCGGAATGGTGCTCAAAAATGCCGCAAAGTCTTCCGCATCGCGATGTGCGAAGCGAAGCTGAGCCGCAGGCGGCAGATGCTGATGATTGGAAATTCCAACCACCAGAGCCCACCGCGTTCCCCGGTCGTTGAAAGGATTGATGGGCTGCTCCGGTTCAAACTGTAGATCGCGAGCCTGCTGACCACATAAACCCGCCGCCAGGAGCAATACAGGGAGCGTTCGTTTCATTATTCGCCGCCAGGCTTCGACCAGGGCGGCGCCAGACCATTCATGCGGGAATACGCGATCAATTGGCCCATGTGCTCATTTGCATGGACGATGATTCGCAGGTACATACCATCAACCGTGGCGTCGGTTCCGTTATTTTTCACCTTCCGTTGCAGGTCGGCGGGCTTCGCCGCCAGGTGTGCCGTCTTCACGGCATCAAGGGAGCGCTTCAGCCATTCAATCACGTCGGTTTTCGTCTTCACCGTCTTTTCCATATCAGCGGACTTGACGTCAGACGGCATTTTCGGGCCTGTGACATTCAGCAGTCCGAAATTGGCAAACACGATATGCATGTAGACTTCGCTGGTAGACCGCACCCCAGGCGCCGGACGCGAGGCAAAGTGATCCGGCGGTGTGGCCTCGGCCAACGCGATCAACTGGCGCGAGACGTGGCCCCATTCGCCATCGTAGCCCTGCCATAAACCTTCGGCCTGCGCGTGCAGGGCTACCGTACTTAGAACGGCAGTCAATAGGAGCTTTCTCATGGTGCTTCCTCCTCTGGTGACGATTGGATGATAGAAGGATTATAGCCGCTCACGGCGGAAGCAATCATCTTCCCGATACACACGCGCCAATACGTTCGCACCAGCGCTTGAGACCGGGTGGACATATGATCCGGGCGCGCTCAATCTATCCCCATGACTACGACGTTCACCGCTGTTCGACCCGATTCCTTCCAAGGGCCACAACACGGGCTGATGCACATCGGAAGCGTGAGGTTGATCGACGGCATTAAACAATTGCGGCGTCGCCGGGTAGTCGGCCCGAGCGCCGTGTGATGGATGCGCTTGGGGGAATATTCAAGACTCGTCACCGGTACGCGAAAGCAGCAACCATGGAACCGAAGATGAAGACGCCGCACGCGAACCGAGTCTGAATCCGATCGCGTTCGAAGCCTTCGTTTGGAAAAACAGGAACGGCAATGGAGCGGGTACAGCCGCGCCCCCCGCGGGATGGCCCATTCCCGCCGCCGAAGGTTGCCGCGCCGATAGCCACGCAGAACTGGATCGCCGAATAAAGTTAGCGATGTTCGCCAAGCCACGTCACCGCCCGATGGCGAGTGTGATTGCGGCGACGTGTGCCCGGCTCGCGGCGTTCTTCCGAATGGAGCACGACACACTCTGGAAGTGCGTGTGATCGGGAGAGCGGGCACAGTTCTCCCCTTACTCGCATCCTTACTTATTCAAATTGTCAAAGAGCCGCGAGATAGAGCTTCCTGCGAAGATACCCCTGGTGCCGATGCTGTTTCGATCTCCGGCTATTCCATTCTTTCCGGCCGCGGTTCGAATGCGTCATGACGCGATTTCATTTGGGTGATCATTTCGACGAATTCGGGCGAGCCTAGAACGATCTTCGTTCGTGGTTCAGGCTCGGCTTCCGGTGCAGGTGGGTCGTTTCGCAATTTCTCCGATGTGGTTGGTTCGGTGAGGTTTTCCTCTCTGTGATTTTCGCGGCGCAGGCGGATCAGCGTGTTCATGGCGCGTTGGTAGAGCCGGGTGTAGGTGGTTTCATAGCGCAGCAGGAGATCGAGAGACTTTTCGTCGTTCGCCAGGGCAGTAAAGGCGACGGTGACGCGGGTTGCCTGGTCGATCTTATTGAAATTTTTTGCGATTTCCGCATCCTGCTGGTCCATTTTCAGGTCCAGGGACGCGGTTTGCATGATCCAGATGCGCCGCAGCCGCCATTGCGAGGCCACCATCTGGTCAATGAGATCCATTTCCACCCCGTTGGCTGGCTGGAAGGTTTCGATGTAGGTTTCATGAAGTCCGTCGAATTGGGCGCGGGACTCGTTTGTGAGGACGATCATGCTCGAAGTGAGCCCGTGTTTTAGTGCGTTCTTCGAGGACTGTTGAATTCCGGCCGGCGACTTCGTCCCGGCTGCCTTGGCGCCATTCCGGCGCGCTTGTTTCCGCGATTGTCTAGATGACATATTTACTAGCTCCGGACCGAGAGTCGCATGGAGGGATTGCTTGCGGATTCGGGTTTGGCTGTAAGTGATTAAGTTTGTTCTGTCGATTTTTGAAAATAGTTGGGAACGATAAAAGTTTCATCGACGGGCGGATTTTACGCGGGCTGGAATGAATGGGATGTGCAGTTTCTGGAACTGAGCCCCGGGAGGCTAGATAGTTCGGAGAGAACATCTCGAATCGCGATGAGAACGAAGGGATGTGAATACTGAGTTTGCCGGATTCGGCTACAGCCGCAAGCTGATGTAAAGACTCGAACCGGCCACTTCGGTTCCGGCTCAAATTCGGAATTCAGGTTGAATAGACCGCTCTCTTGGAGGATGGGGCCCTGAGGCGATTGGCGGCTACAATCGGGGGCAGCCTCGGATAGTGACGATTCGACCCTTTGACCGGGGGCAAAGAGGGATTCCAGCTTGTTCAGGACTGTATTCAGGCGGCGGTGCTTTCACGAGCCCTCGATAGACCGCGAACTGAAATGGATGGCCGTTTTGCGCGCGCGAGCGCATTGCCGAGAAATTCGGAGTTCCGCAGCAACGGGTAGAGTGTCTCTACCAGCGGGCCTGGACGGCCTTTTGGTGGCACGAAGATTATTCACAGCTTGCGGATCTCTACGGAGAAGTCGAGCGCTATGTTAGCGGAAGCGCCAATCCACATGACCTGGGACGTCTAAGAAACCTATGGTTTCTGCTGAATTCCGCGGTCGCCAAAGGGAGACTGGATTCCTCGACGGTGTTGTACCAACCGCGAACTGATTCTCTCAAGCGTCAACTGACAGAACTCAGCGACGACCACAACGCACCGAGTGCCTCACTGCATGCAAAAACTCTCCTGCTTGAGCTGGAACTCGCTTTGAAACTTAAATCGGGTGAATCAATTGATCCCTTAATGGCGGAGCTCAAGGACGTTGTGATGCGCAGCGACGGACTAGTCGGTTTTCCCTTCAAGCCATTGGCCGATTTCGTCGTCGAAATGGGTGACATCTTGCAGGATGCCTCGGGATACGATGAGCTCTTTGAAACCGTTGTTAATGTCGCGGCGTCCCGGGGGAGGCAAATAACTGCTGCTGAGATGTTGATTGCGCGAGGTAGCCAGCAGCTAAATGCCGGGAAACCATACGAGGCGATTTCAACTCTCGGTCGTGCACTTGGCAGGCTATATAAACACGAGAGCAAGGACGAGGAGGTAAGAGCCCTTTACGGATGCGCACTGGCCTATGAGCGGATTGGATTATTGTGGGCAGCTCGGGGAACCATGCTTATCGCCACTTGGCTGGCGGAGAGCACGTTTTCCGAGCGCGGTAGGGTCACACGTCAACAAGCGGCCTGTTCTAACCGGCTAAAGTGGATCGAGTTGCAGCTGGCTAGGCCGGCTCAAGCTCTTTGTTGGCACCGACACGAACGCATCATTCGTTATATCCTTCTGGAGAGAGGCTATGCGGAAGAGGAATTCTCTGACGGTGATCTCCAATTCAACATGGCGTTCGGCGCCTTGTTATTGCGTTCGGACGCATGGAAGCTCAAATGGATTTCACGCCTTCCTGACGTCCTCTCCAGGATCGGTTTGCAGATCGCGGCCGATTGTCTGCTTTTCGTGCTTGGCTATGAGGACAAGCTGAGGGATGCTCTCGAGGGCGGTGACACGGACAGGCCCGATCTGGAAACCGCAATGCGCGAACTGGACCGACAGGTAGGTTCGGACCTCCCGAGGGACCCTTCGTTTTATGACGGCCGAAAAGTCACACTCGAATCGGACATGCTCGGCTGTCATGTGACGATTACATCCCAAAACACATCATCGTGCATTGAATTTGCGGAATCGATCCTCGCCGCGCTTGAGAGCTTCGTATCAACGGGCGCTGTGATGCGTATGATGGGTCGCGAACCGGCCCTCGCGATTGAAGTCGTGGAAGCCGCATTCGTTACGGACGTTTTTGATTGGAAACTGGAATTCAAATCCGGTCGCCCGAATGTCACAATTGAGTGTCGTTCTCTTAACCCGGGTGACTTCGCAGTCGAGGTTCAGCGCCATGCGAAAGAGAAAGTTGTGGAGCTCATCGCAAACGTAGTCGCTCATGTGGTGATGATCGATAACCCCGACAACACTCTTAAGGAGTTGGTCGGTCAGGAGCGCGCTTTTGAACGCGCCATCGACTTCGCAGGTACGCGGATCTCCGCCAAGAGTATTCTTGGCCCCGACGCGAGAGATCGAATGCCCCTTTGGGTCGATTCGTCGGATACCGACTATCCGCCTCTAAGGGCTCTTCCGTGGCGGCCCGGTGAATCAGAGGCAGCCACACACGACAAGTTATTCAAGGGTTTCGGCGAAGGTGATATACCGCTGGAGTTGCTTGATCGCGCATCAACGAAGCATTCGGAAATTCAAACTCTGTCTCTCATCCGTGAAAAGCTGTGGGCGGACGCTCACTGGTTTGCCGTCGCCTTTATGGGGTTGCCAGATGATTCTGCTCCTCCTCTACTTGTCCCGGTGTTCAAATCAGCAGCGCCCGCCAAAGGTATCATCGAGAGTCTTAAAGAAGACATAGGGACCGATGATCGCGATGATCTTTTGAGGAACTCGCGCAAGACGGACTCGCTTCCGGCGGCCAAATCCGCCGAGTTTCTAGTTCGATTGGCGCCGCCGGAAGCGGCCTTTGCGCTTCTCAGGGTCTCTATTATTCGAGGAATCAAGCAAGCAGAGCCATATTGGTATCGAGTCTTGATCGGCACGAACATAAATAGGAAGTCGCTTCACGGAGCGAAGTTCTTCGCGGTTGTCAACCGGATCATCACAATGACGCCGAAGTCCCACATCAACGTGGAGAGATTCCTGGAGGCTTTCGCAAAAATCGGGGCGTTTTTTATCACGACTGCGGCAGATGAGAAAGGGTCAATGGATGATCTTCAGGTGTTCTACGACTCTTCAATTCTGAAACGCAACATAAATGTGAAGTGGGCCCGAGATGTAGCTCGGCACGATCCTGATTCGGCTGCGATCCACGTCGACGATGATCCCATCCTGCTTCCGGGTCAAGGGAACGCACCCGTCGTCGAGCTGTTGAACTGGAAGCGGAAGAATGCAAAGCCTGTCCACGGACACTCTTAGACCACCGGAGGAGGCGCCACTCCGGTCGGATCATGCGGCAAGCCGGAAGTTGGCCGACTCCGGTCCGCGGTCGCAATGTCCAGTTTGACCATCTTGGAATTAGCGGTGGACGCATCCGGGCCAACAACAGGGGCGTCGTTTTCCATCCTTAAGGCTTGAACAGCCCCACTCGATCCGGCGGCTTCTAGTTTCTGCTTTTTTAGCTGACTCAATCCAACATATCCACTCGTTGCGTGCGAGCGGTGTAATATCCTCCCATGCAGTTAACGCTTGCGGGTCGGATGTAAGTGCTTTTTTTAAATCCGCGGGCACTTCGTGTACCACACCGCTAGAAATCCTTTTTTGCGACATGGATAAGCTCTCCTTTCGTAAGCTCCAGCGGCGCGAGGATCTCTTGCTGAGCAAAGGATGTGGGTCGTTCGGCCATTTAGCGAGCCCTAACGCTCAGGTTAACCCGGCGCTCGACTATCCGTTGCGGTGGTGTGGCGGCGCATCCGGAGGTTGAGACCGAAAGTAGTGGCGGAGCTGCAATTATCTTGCCGGGAGAAACGGAAACGCACTGCGGGGACGCAACCATGCTGAGGGATAGCTTGGCGGGCTCATCGAGACGATGAACGGGGCGCAGAGCCATTCCTGCCGCGCTCCTCAAAAAGACCACATCGGATCGGTAGAACCTCATGCCTTGAAAATCCCCGTTCGCAGGGCGGAATACCCATTAGCGGAGAGCCCTCTCTCCACGTCAGGCTGAACCAACAGACTTGTCCGTAACTTGTGCAATACTGAGAGCGGAAATTGACGTCCCGAACCGGGGTCAAACTGCCCTTATTACTGAACTTCGGAACGGAGGTGAACGTGGTATTGAGTCTACGATCGGCATTGTTCATGCAGGCTATCGGCGCGGGATGTCCCAATCAAGTAGATGAGCTCATTACAGGGTGGGGCCAGTACAAGGATACAGTCGCGTTGCTCCCAAAAGAGGAGAGAGACAAGATTGCTAAAATCGCCGAGCTTGTCGTTACGAGTTTCACAACCGTTGGTTGTGTGCCGTTAGGGCAGATTACCATAATCGGGCACGCCGACAAGGACTTCCACGGTGTAGAGTTTGAGAAAAAAGTTAGTGACGATAGAGCGACGTCCGTGGCAGCGGCCTTAGGGAAGGCAATCGTCGATCTGTTCAAGTCCCGTAACATCAAGCGCATCCCAAATGGTGCAATTGCCTTTGATCCGAAGGGTGTTGGCGCAACAGTGCCTGATCCGGTTAACGTACCGCGTGTGACAGACAGAGCGAAGAATCGTCGAGTCGAGATCCGAATTCGCCCGCGAGGAACTCCGGTCCCACCACCTCCGCCGGACCCGAAGACCGAGACGGCTGCGCGCTTGGGAAAGGCCGTCGAGATACTTAAGAGACGCGCCATGCCCGGCGGCCGCGTTCAAACAGACCGGGTGAGGTGCATTTTTGATAAGTTAAAGGACAACCCTAACGTCAACGATCGATTTGTGGATGGGGACCTGAACATTGTCAGGGTTCGCGGCCAATTAGTGAATGGTCTGCAGGACATAAATCGTAACTATGGATTCTTGACCGCACAGGATAGGGAAGTATTCTTTTCGAATGCAAAACCAATAGTTCTGAGCTTTCCTGGTTTCGCTACGACGGCGTCCGACGATGTCGTCATTCGCGCCATAGATGCATTGGATCGCAGAATCCTGAAGGCGATTGGTTTCCTGGATGCGCACCTCGGGATCAACGGGATTGCTTCAGACAACACCAAAGTCGTATTAAATAACGAAATTACCAGATTGCAGGGCGACGCAAACAGTATCTACAGTTGCCAGTGAACTTTCCCACGACCATGACTTAGCTTCGGCGCGCTAAAGCCGGCGGCGGCGAGGTCTATGCCGTAATGGACGCGCTGGCGGAAAGCTGCTTGTTATCCAAGCATCATAAACAGGCCTTCTCTACAGGTGAAGCGTTGCTGCAAGAGTTGCGTCGATCTTGAACTGCGTTTACTATTGCCCTGCGGTCCGCATAAGCGGCTGGGGGACGGGGCAAAGGGAATCGGATCGCAAATGCGTACATCGCCCGGTTCGATCAGGACGCAGGTGCTCCGAGTAGGGCGGCGGACATCGCGATTCCGTCCGGTGACACGGATCGATCAATCGCCATTACCAAGCGAATCGTCGATTTGGGAGTGGGCCGGGCAGATGAGTACAACCGATTGGCATGGGCGGACCTGGCGGCGGGACAAGTAACGCCCGCGGCGCTCGAAACGGCCAACAATGGAATGTCGTTGGGGAGCAACCCACCCGCTGGATTGATGCCTACGCTTGCTGTAATCGATGCAGAGCCTGGTAACGGGCCCGAAGCGCGGGCAGCACTTATGCAAAGGATGCAACCGGCAAGGCGCCACCCAGCCGAATGGCGATGAATGGTATGTCTTCGGACGTATTTGCCGGACAGCATGGCTTAGCCAAGGATGCCGGCCTGATGTGCGAGAGCGTTGGGAGGCCCAAGAACGAACTGGCAACCGCGATTCCAGCAACGCGCCGGCACAACGGCGTCTGACGGCGATTCGAGCGCGATAGTGGGCGCTGGGTAGAGTTGGCAAGATACCGGAAAATTCAGTCCAGATGCCCGGGGCTTAAGCTCTATAGCCCATTCGCGTGAGCGGGTTCGCCGTGCGATGTCATTTCCGCTGTGTCAGGAAGATTGGCGCAAATCCGCCTCACTCGCCGAAGCCGTTCCTCTGCCGCGCGGGCTTCGTGTTTTTTGCGGCATGCGCGTTTTATGGCATCATCGGGCCACTGCACGCTAAACTAGTAGCAAGAGGTCCACGCACAGCTTTGGAATCGGGCGGCGAAGTCAGAATACGCACCGTTCGCCTCACCAAGCATTACCGCTCCGGTGAGAATACGCTTGTTGTGTTTGACGATCTCAACCTCGAAATCGAGCCAGGCGAGCGCGTCGCCTTGGTTGGGGAATCGGGAGTGGGCAAATCCTCGCTCCTCCATTTGCTAGGGGGCCTGGACAAGCCAACCAACGGTACAATATATTTTGGGGATAAAGAAATCTCATCGTTGGACGAGTCCGCCCTGGCCGATTTCCGAAACCGGGAAATTGGCTTCGTTTGGCAGACTCACTATCTTTTGCCCGAGTTCACGGCTCTTGAGAACGTCATGATGCCGCTGCTGATTCGCGGTGAATCGCATTTGAAGGCGGCCCCTATCGGGCGGGAAAGATTGAGCGAAGTGGGCTTAGCGGACCGGGCCTCACACCGCGCCGGAGAGCTTTCCGGGGGTGAACAACAGCGCGTTGTGCTGGCGCGCGCGCTGGTGGGCCGGCCAAGAGTTTTGCTGGCGGATGAGCCAACCGGCAATCTTGACTATAAGACTGGCGGGAAAATAGCCGATCTGTTTGATGAGCTTCATCATACGTATAAGCTGACGTCGGTATTTGTGACACACAATCTGGAATTCGCAAGACGCTGCGACCGCGTCTTGAAGTTGGAATACGGCGCCCTTGTCCCCTTGCAGGCCGGGGGCGTGCCTGAGAATACTGCAAGTAGGGAAAACGGTA
>JANXXV010000027.1 GCA_025350445.1 Bryobacteraceae bacterium
TGTAAATCCCGGTCAACACGCAGCGCACAATGAACCAGATGATAATTCCCGACAGGGAACCGGTTAGCATGAGCATAGCTCAGGATAGCTGGATTAGACCCTGCGGCGGAAGACGCCAAGTTCTGTCAGTAGCATCAGGCAGGCTAGTGCAAACCAGGCGGTAGCACCATATATTCCTCTGTAGCCGTGATACGACCATGCACTGGTGAAGGTCCCCAACAGCAATAGAAGCAAGACTGGAACGACGAAGCCCGCGGCGACGATCAGTACGCCTCGGACAATTATGGAGTGACGGCGGAGCGGCCTTCGGCGGAGCCGGGCATCGATCCACCATCCGATCAGGAACCAGTGACCTGCAATGGCGGTGATCAGCGAAGCGTAACTCGCGGTCGAAAGCGGCAGTGGCTCCTTGTTGGTGAATCCCCCTCGCGGCACCGGCGCGATGAACGAAGCCACAACAATTGCCGGCCACTGAAGCATGATAATGTCTTGCACAAGCCGACCATGCTGGAAGAGGAACCAATTGATGGAGGATTTCGCCGTGCCGTCAATCGATTGTGTCTCACGCGTGACCCGCGCGCGCCACTCGGTTTGTTCCCGACCAACGGTCCGAAGAGTGAACAGCGATGCAACCACCCCGAATGCGGGCAGCCATAGCCTGAACGTTCTGCTCACCGCTTCGGCCGGAACATCCGATTCGCCTCAGCGTAAGGCACCGCCCCGTCAATGATGCCTTCGTAAGTGCCTGTAGTTCGTAGCATCTGGGCAAGGCGCCGAGTGTGTCCCATAGCGGACCGCATCGGGCCCGACCCTACGCTCACGCGCTTCACGCCCAACTGATGAAGTTCCTGCACGGAGGGAACTCCCGCGCCGGCCAGGATATTGACAGGTGCACCGGCCGCTGCCGTAAGTTCACCGATCATTCCCGCGTCACTCAGCCCTGGCACGAACACACAATCCGCGCCCGCATCGACAAACGCCTTCACGCGATGAATCGCCAGTTCCAGCCGCTGTTCAACCGGTCCGACCGCCAACCAAAACACATCCGTTCGGGCATTTACAAACAGAGGCGCTTGCTTAGTCTCACGAATGCGGCGGCACTGCTCCTCCATTTCCAAAAGAACGTCCGCCTGAGCGTCTTCCAAATTCACGCCCGCAATTCCGGCCGCAGCCACGTCGCGAACGACTCTTGCCAGGTCGCCGTATCCTGCTTCGATGTCGGCCGTCACCGGAATGCGGACAGCACGTACAATGTTCCGCAAAACTTGCAGATGTTCCGGCCAAGGCATTTGCCCGCCATCCGGATACCCAAGCGAAAACGCGATCCCCGCGCTGCTGGTTCCAACCGCCGGGAATCCAGCCTCTTCGAAAATGCGAGCGCTCGCCGCATCCCAGGCGTTCGGAAGAATCAGGATTTCGCTTTGATGATGTAGCGCGGCGAATAAGAACAACGGCGTCAACCGGGAAGCATCTTGGAAATGTCGTTGTAGAGTACGAACACCACAACCACCATCAGGAACACCATGCCGACTTTCAGCACCGATTCCTTCACTTGCATGCTCAGATCCCGGCGCATGAAAATCTCCACTGCCAGCATGAGGATCATCCCGCCATCCAGAATCGGAATCGGCAGCAAATTGAAAATCGCCAGGTTCAGACTCACCATTGCCATCAGGTTGATGAAGGCCGTGGCGCCTTCCCGCGCCGCCTCGCCCGAGAGTTGCGCAATCCGAATGGGACCTTCCAGCGATTTCGGAGACATCCGCCGTTCCACCATGCCGCGCAGGAACCCATAGATCAGCGACGCGCCCTTCACATTGCGCCGCACCGACTCCGTCAAGGCTTCGGGAAAGCTCAACTTCGTGATGATCACCCGGCGTTCGAGCTGCACGCCGATCATCCAGCGCTTCTCGGTCTCGTTGTAAGCCGGACGCACAGATACGTTGCTGTGCCGTCCATCGCGCAGATACTCCACCGCTACCGGTTTCCCTTCGCTCGCGCGGATCACTTCGTGCAGTTTGAATATCGACCGGATCGGAATCCCATTCAGACTCAGCATCACGTCGCCGCGTTTCAATCCCACCTTTTCCGCGTCCATTCCCGGCAGAATCCCGCCAATCTGAACCTCGTTTTGCTCATCCCATCCGGATACGCCCAAACCCGTCTTCTCGTCCTGGTTCGGAATCACGGTGGCATTTACGCGCTGTCCGTTCCGCTCAACCGACACCAATAGCGGCCGCTTCGCGTTGGATGCTTCCTTGATCATCACGTCTTCCCAAAGCGGTTCGCGCTGGTCGTCGATCTGCACGATGCGGTCTCCTTCCTGAAGCCCGGCTTTGGCTGCCGGAGAATCCTTCTGGATGTACCCGATCGTAGACGGCGCGTTAAAGTTCGCCAGCTTAGGAAACTCGTACATGAACAGTCCAGTCATCAGGCCTACCGCCAGAATGATGTTCATCGCCGGACCGGCAAACGCGATGATCAGCCGTTGCCACCGCGGCTTTGCCGAGAACGAACGCGGGTCGCTCACTGCCGCTTCTTCCCCAGGCTGCTCACCCGCCATCTTCACGTAACCGCCGAACAGGATCAGCGAAAAACGAAAATCCGTCTCACCCATGCGAAACCCGAACAACCTCGGGCCGAATCCGAAACTAAACGTCTCCACGCGCACATCGAAAAAACGCGCCGCCCAATAGTGACCCAGTTCGTGGATCAGGATCATGACCCCAATAAGGACCAGAAGCCACCAGATATTTTGTAGGACAACCATAATTGATTATGCCCGGACGGTCGCGCGCTGCCGTACGCATTCGCGGGCGGCTGCACGAGACTCCTGATCGATCTCCAATACTTCACCCACTGACCCCGGCTCGCGCGCCGGCATCTTAGAAAGTGTTTCCGCCACCACTTCACTTATTCCCGGAAACGAGATTTGTTCCTTTAGAAACGCATCCACCGCCACTTCATCGGCGGCGTTTAACGTACACGTCGCCGAACCGCCGGCCGCCTGCGCATCATATGCCAGTTGCAGCAGTGGAAATTTCCCAAAGTCGGGAGGAAAGAAATCCCAACTCCGCGCCTGCTCCCAATTGAGTTTCGGCACGGGTGCGTCCACCCTTTCCGGATACGTCAACGCATATTGAATAGGCATTCTCATGTCCGTCGCGGAAACCTGCGCGATGACACTACCGTCCGCGTATTCCACCATCGCATGCACCGTCGATTGCGGATGCACTACCACACCTACATCTTTCGGCAGGAAATCGAACAACCAACAGGCCTCTATCACCTCAAATCCCTTGTTCATCAACGTCGCCGAATCAATTGTAATCCGCGGTCCCATCTTCCATGTCGGGTGGTTTAACGCCTGTGCCGGTGTGATCAGTGCAAACTCGCTCGCCGGTGTGTTCCGAAACGGCCCACCCGACGCTGTCAGAATCAGCCGCACCACCTCTTCCCGCCGCCCTGCCCGTAAGCATTGATGCGCGCCATTGTGCTCGCTGTCCACTGGAATCAACTCGGTGCCCGCTTCCCGGGCGGCGTCCATCACCAGTTTTCCGCTCGCCACCAGCACCTCTTTATTCGCCAGCCCAACCGCTTTCTTCCGTCGAACCGCTTCATAGGTGGCCGCCAATCCGGCTACACCTACGATTGCCGATAATACGAAATCCACCTGATTTGAGATTGCGGCCTGGATCATTGCTTCCTCTCCGCTAAGCAAATCCGGCCACTCCGTCCGGTCCAGCCCTGCTTCCTGCAACCTCTTACATAGACTCTGCAAAATCTCAATCGTTGCAACAACCACGACTTTTGGTCGAAATTCCAGGATTTGCGGAACCAAAACGTCCAGATTTTGCCCGGCAACCAGCGCGAACACGCGGAAACGCTCCGGCCATCGCCGGACGACATCAAGTGTAGACGTGCCAATTGAACCCGTCGATCCAAGTAAAGTAATGGAGGTCAATGGAGTCAGGATATCAAATTCGTTGCTATTGAGGTTTTGAGAAGTGCCTACAGGCCGCGGAAACCCTTACGGGCGCCGGGGAGAATTGCTTCAGGGGTCTTTTCTATGAGGTTAGTCTCGCTTTGGTGGGAGTTTCCTCCCCGGCTTGATTCCAATATTAGTATAACTTCCTACCGAATGCAATAGAAATCTTTCAACTTTCTATCGCCGTTTGACCTCGACTCCTGCGAAATCTTCTAACACCTTGATTGTAGAGCACATATCGTCCTCTCCGAAACCCTTGGCAATCGCCGCCCGAAAAAGCTGCTGCGTCAGCCCGGTCAAAGGAAGGGGCACGTTTAGCTCGTCGCCCGACTCCAACATCAGCGAAATGTCCTTGTGCATCCACTTTGTGGAGAAGTTCGTGACAAAATTCCGATCCAAAACGTACGGCGCCTTGAACGAAATCAGGCCGGATTTGGCTGCGCTGTTGTCCAGAATCTTCAGCATCAGTTCGGGGTCGATTCCCGCCTTCGTGCTCAGAACCATCCCTTCATTGAATGCTTGCAATATGTTACAAAGAACTAAATTTTGGGTTAACTTCGCGTTAAGGCCCATGCCGGGCCCGCCGCAGTAGTAGAGCAGTTTCCCCATCGCTTCCAGATACGGCTTGACGGCTTCAAAAACCGCATGATCCCCCCCAACCATGAACGTCAGGGTACCAGCGTCCGCTCCGGGCTTCGAGCCCGTACAGGGCGCATCCAGAAAATTTATTCCAGATTTGGAAAGTTCTTCGCCGATCCGCCGGCTCACGCTAGGGGAAATGGTACTGGCATCTACAACCGTACTGCCTGATTTCGCCCCTCGAATGATTCCGTTCTCGCCTAGGATCGCCTTCTCCGACATTTCTGTATCGCCGACACAGAGGAAAATGACATCCGCCTGGGCGCCTACCTCGGCCGGAGTGGCGCATACAACCCCGTCCCCTTCCTTAGCCAAATCGACGGCTTTACCCGCCGAATGCGACCACAGCGCCACTCGGTGGCCCGCCCGCAGCAGGTTTCGGGCCATCAACCCGCCCATAATTCCTAGTCCTAAGAATCCAAGATTTGCCAATTGTTCCTCCCTCGCTTCGTTTCGTACGAAACGCTATTGTACTTCGCAGGAAGCTGGTCTACAAGAAAATGTAGCCAAGAAAATGGAGGAAGGAAAATTACCGCACCGCGCTGGTCTGCCCGGTTCGTCCGGTCAGAATCCGTAATACCAGCAGGTCGGAGGATTGGAAGACCGTTACTGCGCCGTTCCCGGATTCCTCCCCGGCGGCGATATGACTTCTCACCAGCGCCCGCAACTCTTCTATTGATACCCCGAGAGTCTCCGCGGCTTCGGTCTCGGAATATTGAACTTTCGTCGTTTTCAACGGCGCAATGGGTGGACGGCTTAGTGGATACACGGTATGTATTAAGTTTAAGTTGGGTCACGCGGTAACCCAATCGGGCGGAGTGCTTAGTTCCCTGGCGGGTTCGCCTGACGAACTGGAAGAGCTTCGGTACTACGAACTTAGCCAGTTAGTTCTTCAGTAAAGGGACCTTATGTTTCGGCGAATTGCCCCCGGCGAAATCCATCCGAACCGCTAAACCCAAAGCGTGCAATAAATCCAATTCCCAAAAGCTCCCCTCACAGTACTAGTAACCCTGAGGGCTGGCGGGCAGTCCTTGCTATCATACTTAGGACTTGGGAATGCCAGCAGCGAGATCATCGACGGTTCGGGCGCTGTCGGCTTTCCTCGCCTCCGTCCTCGCGCTGCCTGCTCAAACCGCTGTCACCACCGGTCACTACAACAACGAACGGACCGGGGCAAACACCCACGAGACGGCGCTAAACCCCGCCAACGTGACTGCCGGTCATTTTGGAAAGCTGGCAACCGTTTACGTTTCCGGCTGTATCTTTGCCCAGCCACTCTACGTACCGAATGTTCCCACTTCCACGGGCCGGCGGGATTTGGTTTTCATCGCCACAACCACCAACATGGTGTACGCCTACGACGCGAACAACTATTCGCTCTCGTTCAGCGCGAACTTTGGAATTCCGGTGCCATCTTCCGAGTTAAATCCCGAACGCGGCTATCACGATTTCGCCGATTGCGATATCGGTGATACAGATGGCCCCATCGGAATCGTCGGTACGCCGGTGATCGATATTGCAGGCAATGCCATGTATTTCGTCGCGAATGTAATAGACGGGCTGGAGGCGCCACACCGGCATCGCCACTTTATTCACAAAATCAGCTTAAGCACCGGCGCGGATTTGACGGCGCCGGTCGAAATCGGCGGCTCTCATGGCGGCGTCGCCTTTCAATCGTGGTATCAATTGCAGCGGCCCGCACTCCTCTTCTTGAACGGCCGAATCTACGTTGCATTTGCCTCCCATCAGGATGAGACGCCCTACTACGGCTGGATGTTCGCCTATGACACAAACCTTCACCAGGTTGGAATATTCAACTACTCCCCTGCGAAGGCCGGCGCCGGAATCTGGCAGTCCGGCGGAGGCCCGGCATCCGACGGGAACTTCATCTACTTCACCACCGGCAACCTCGCCGAGGATGAATCGGACCCAACAGACAATTCCGACAGCATCCTGAAGGTGGACCCCGCCACTCTCGAAGTGCAGGCTAAATCCAGCTTCTATCCGGAAGACAACGATTGGGATTCGAACTTCGATCTCGATCTAGGCTCCAGCCGGGCCATCCTGATCCCCGGAGCCTCCCAGGTTATTTCCGGCAGTAAGTATGGAGATGTGTTCGTGGTCAATACCGGGGACATGGGGCTGGCAGCCCGTTTCCGCGCCGCTGCCCGCTATAGCGCCGGCTATGATTGGACCGGCATTTACAATGGCCTGGCTTATTGGAACAACGTAATCTACGCATGGCCGGGCGGCGGCGGGTACATTCATGGAACCGACCGTGGCTTCCCAACCGATACGCTGAAGGCATTCGGGCTCGACGAGACTGCTTCGCCCGGCGCATTGCTCGCCGACGGTCAAACCGATGGTATCGGGGCCGGCTATCAGGGAGCGAACATCGTGGTTTCGTCAAACGGGAACGATCCAACCACCGGAATTCTGTGGGCGTACGTCCCCACCAGCAACACGTCGTGGCTGCAACCGGGCTACCTGCACGCCTACCACGCCGCCGATTTTGCCAACGGTGTTTTCCACGAGCTTTGGAACAATGTCGATCTCGATCCCGCCGACACGAATTCGTTCCTGGCCAAGTTCAACCAGCCGCTCATCGCCGGCGGGAAGGTGTTTCTCCCCACGTTTTCCGGACCGCTGATTATTTACGGACTACTGCCGGCCGCACCTGTCAAGTGATCTCATGGAGATCCGTCAACTGGAAATATTCCTTGCCGTGATGGAATCTTCCAGTGTCACCAAGGCGGCCGAACGCGTCTACCTCACACCTGGAGCCGTCAGTCTCCAACTGCACAACCTGGCCGCCGAACTCCATACAGAACTGTTCGTAAGAACCGGCAAGCGCCTGATCCCAACCCAAGCGGCATTCCGGCTGGCGGAAAAGGCCCAGTCCGTCATTCGTCAGGTCCGCGAGATCCGGCAGGAATTCGACAACGATCCTTTGCTCGACACTCGACCTTTTCACTTCGCCACTGGCGCCACGGCACTTATCCATCGCCTTGGCCGTCCGTTGCGGCTATTGCGAAAAAACTATCCGCGGACCTCAATCCAGGTGACCGTCGCAGTCACCGAAGAGATTGTCGCCGGCCTGCTGAGCCGCCGTTACGATCTGGGCTTGATCTCGCTGCCGGTCGCCGACGGGCGCATCAAAATACTTCCACTATTTGAAGAGGAATTGTTGTTGCTACGCCCCTCGCCGGCGAACGGCCGCAGCA
>JANXXV010000036.1 GCA_025350445.1 Bryobacteraceae bacterium
TATTGAACTTTCATCAACTATCTCCTGCCAGCTTTGGCTGGCGCACTAAGCGTCCGACGAACCCAGGGATCAGGCTCTACCAACAGCCCAACGTGATGGGGTAAGTTCCGGAATTTGGCTCAGCGTCCGTCGGTCAAGCCCAGGCAAGACAGCCATGAGGTAATCATTGACGGGAAGGCGCAACCTCCGGCAAGATTCCACAACCGACATAATGGCGGCAACCTTTGGCCCGGACTTGGGACTCCCAACATGCATCCAGTTCTTTCGTTTATGTACAAGTGCGCATAAGCGCAATTATGCGCAGTCGATGATTATGTGCAGTCCACCGCTTGCGCTCGCGTCGTGAGGCATTGGGGCAAACGGTGAACTACACATAATCCTACAAGCTTTGCAAGAAAAGCAGGAGCCCTTCCGGCGGCTTGTAGCGAACTTGTCTTGCGCCGGGCGGCTGCACGAGCTTGAGTGCTTCTTCCTTCATCTTCAAGTCGGCCTCAACGTAGATGTGTGTTGTAGCCGGGCTTTCGTGACCGAGCCATAGCGCGATCAGCGTGATATCGACGCCAGATTGGAGAAGGTGCATGGCCGTTGTGTGCCGAAACGTATGTGGCGAAACTCGACGGTTGACCAAGCTGGCGCACTTTCCCATGGCAGCTTTGGTGGCACGCTTCACCCTATCGGTCACCGCCGACCTAGTGAGGGCGACGCCACTGGCCGCCGGAAACAGCGGGCGACCCGGAGCAGGATCGATGTGTGCGAGCCAACGACGGATCTGAGTCGCGGTGGCTGGCCAGATGGGCACGGTTCGATCCTTGCGCCCTTTGCCATGAAGACGAACGCAGGGGCTGCCCTCCAGAGTCACGTCGGCAACCTTGATGCCGCGCGCCTCCGACACGCGTGCGCCGGTGTTGTAGAGCGTAGACAGGAGAACCTGATCGCGCTGTCCCGCCCAGGTGGCCGGGTCTGGAGCGTTGATGATCGCCTGCACTTCTTCGCGCGACAGAAAGCCGACCAGAGGCTTGGTGCAGCGCTTCATCGGAATGGCAAGGACGCGTTGGATCATGGCAAGCGATTCCGGGTCCTTCAACGCGGCAAAACGCAAGAATGAGCGGACGGCCGCCAGCCGCGCGTTGCGGCTTTGAATAGAGTTGTTTCGATCTTTTTCGAGGTGATCGAGAAACGCGAGCACGAAGGGGGCATCCAGGTCGGACAGCGCAAAGCTTTCGGTGGGCTTTGTCCGTTGGTCGCGAGCGAACTCGAAGAGTAGGCGGAAGCAGTCGCGATAGGCTGCCACCGTTTGCGGGCTTGAATTTCGCTGGCGAATCATCCGGTCCAGGAAGAACTCTTGGACAAGCTTCGCAAACCGGCCTTCCGGGGAGTTCGATGTCTTCATGGGCGGCCTCCGGCTGAGAAGCGGGAAAAACGTTGCGATGCGCCGCTCATCAACTCCGGAGTCGCGGAGACGTACCAATAAGTGTCGGAGATTTTCGCGTGCCCGACATAAGTCGAGATGGCGTCAGCCACATGATCGATCAGGTTGTCCTGCTGGCCGTGCAGCAGAGCCTGGCAGATGAAGGTGTGACGCAGATCGTGGATACGGGGTTGCGCATGGCCTCCCCGGGCAACCCAACCCAAGCGACACCGGATACGGTCGAAGGTGTTGTGGATGGTTCGCTTCGGAATCGGCCGCCCTTCGGGCGTGAGAAAGATCGTCTCAACTCCGGGTTGACGCAGCATGGCGCGAGTGGCGCTCTGGTACGCCGTCAAGGCTTTCGCCGTGCTGGCGTGAATCGGCACCAGGCGCGACTTTTTGAACTTGGTCTCACGGACCGTGAGCGAGGGCTGATCCAGAATCAGATCCTTTTGTTCCAAACTGAGAGCCTCAGAGAGACGCATACCGGTGGCGGCCAGCAGGCCGAATAGCGTCACGTAGGTGAGCGGACGCAATCCGTCTGGCTTCAGTTTGCCTGCGGCGACCAGCAGGGCAGCAACCTCCGCCTCCGTGTAGATGTGCGGAGAGATCCGCCGATGGCCGGGGCCGCAAAGCCCCAAAGGGATGACTGGGCAGCAAGGATCGAACTGGCGGCAATACTTCAGAAAAGGCCGCAACACCTCAACGCGCCGGGCCGCCGTTACGGGCCCAGGCGAGAGGGATCCTTGCACCCATCGAAGCAACAGTTCAAGCGTTAGCGTCCCCGCGTCGCCTTGCGCGCTTGCGAAGCGCGCGAATGCACGGAGCTGGTATCCCTCGCCCCGTAGATCGAAGCCCATGGCGCGGCGTGCAACCAGATAGTCATCCACCTGTGCAGTGATTGTAGCCGTCATGCTGCACCTCCCGGCCAGGGTTGAGCAATCGCGCTCAGCCGCGTCAGATCGATCTTGGCATAGATCGCCGTGGTATCGAGACTCCGGTGCCGCAAGACGTCGGCAATCTCTTTCAACGTAGCGCCACCATGGAGCATTCGAGTGGCTGCGCTGTGGCGTAGGCGATGTGGTCCATGCAGTCGGCCGACGAGACCACTTCGAGCAGCCGCTTGCCGCACCACCGACCGGATGACGCAGGCGTCTACGGGAACATCCAGGGGCGCGCGGTGCCGGACAAATACTGCACGGCTCTCCGTCTTCGGACGAGCATTGTGAAGATAGCTGGCAATGGCTTCCCCAGTGACAGAAGGTAGTGGCAACACGTCGGCGCGGTGGGACTTCCCCACGCGGACAGTCAGCGTGCCACTTTTCCAATCGATGTCGTCCAGTCGCAACGCTGCAACTTCACATGACCGAAGGCCCAGATCCACCAGGCAGCGAATGATCGCGTAGTCACGTTGGCGCTGCGGCCCAACCTGCCCAAAGGCTGACATCAGCTTGGAGAGCTCTTCCTGGTCGAGGTACTCAGGCAGAGAGTCCAGCCGCCAGCGTGCAGCCGTGGGAATCGCCGCCATCAACGTTTCGACCGGATCTGCATGCTGCAAAGCGCGAAACCGCAGATAGCTCCGTACGGAGGAGGCCACGACTTGGGCGCTGCCCGGCAGGTAGCCTTGGCATTGCGCAGTAAAGAAGTCGCAGATATCCTTCGGGCCCAACCGTGAGAAGCAAAGGCCACCGCCCGGAAAAAGGTGAGTGAGGAACCGGCCAATCCATTGGCGTCTTGAGATTAGCGTGGCGGGAGCCAGGCCGCAGACGTCGCATGCGTGGTCACAATACGCCTGGAGTTCCTTGCTGATGACACTCGACCAACTCGACGGTGGCTGCGAGACTTGCCCGGTAACGCGCAAGACTGCCTGCAAATGGCGCAACGCCGACAGCGCGGTCACCTTGCCTCGTTGCAGCCGGCCAGGGCAAGTGCAGTTGCTCAGATGCTCGTCCACGAAACGCCGGATCAAAGCTTCTCCGATCTCGACGCAATCAGAGGTAGGCGCGGACCACGCAATGAAATGCTCGACCGCACGCGCGTACGCGTGAGTTGTCCCGGGTCCATAGCCGCGGCCTTGCAGTTTCGATGTATATAGTTCGACCAGACCGGGAATCTTGACTGTGCTCGGCCTGGCGCCTGAATCAGAAGCGGGCATATTCTCTCCTTCGGGACTGGGGAGTCCCTACTGGAGCTTAGGCCGATTATGTGCAACTCGGTCGATCCCCACGGCGCCGGCTACCGCGTGGATTCGGCCTCACGACGCGAGCGCAAGCGGTGGACTGCACATAATCATCGACTGCGCATAATTCCGTTTATGCGCGATGGGGCGCATGGAGTTCTCCGCCAGATTGTTGCTCAGTTCCAGTTCCGGATGTTCCAGGAACCGGGTGAGTTTGTACCACAGCGAAAGCGTATAGCTGATCGCCTTACCCAGAGCGCTGGAAGGCAACACCGCCACTTT
>JANXXV010000040.1 GCA_025350445.1 Bryobacteraceae bacterium
CCGGCCTTCGATGTATAAATCGTAGCTCCGCCGCTGCATCCCAACTTGCACGATGGACTTCGACTTCTTCTCCGCCGCCACTAGCTCCACGCCTTGCTCGGGAGTCTGGCAAAGCGGCTTCTCCACATACACGTCTTTCCCTGCCGCCATCGCATCCAGCACCATGCGATGATGCCAGTGTTCCGGCGTAGCAATCAGCACCGCCTGAATACTTCTGTCGTCCAATAGCTGCTTGTAATTCCGGTACGGCTTAGCCGAACTCCCCGCCTTCGCGGCCACCGAAAGTGCGTTCTCCAGATTCGGCTCATACACATCGCAGATTGCGCCTACCTGCACCGAGGCATTCTTCTGGAATACCGACATCACATAGGTGCCGCGCCCGCCGCTTCCGACTACGCCCAATGTAGTCCGATCCTGCGCCTGCAACAGCGATGCCCCACCGGCCAGCAGAAATGTCCGTCTATTTAGATTCATGGTTCAGTCTCCTTCGAGCACAGTCACCGCCTCATCGGCCGGCAGCGGTCACACCCGCCCGGCGCGCTGCACCCAGTAATGTTTCTAGCATGTTTCCAGTCTTGTTTTGGTTGATCCGTGGTGATATGCTTGCGGCAATCTCGTGCCGGAGGAAATTCAATGTTGAATAAAGTAAGGGCATTGTTGCCGCTACTCAGTCTCGCACTAACCGTCCCTGCCGTCTTTGCTCAAAGCACACTCGGCACAATTACCGGACTGGTTACCGACAACTCCGGGGCGGTGATCGCCACTGCGGTAGTGGTCGCCACCAATGCCGCCACCGGAACTCGTGCCCAAACCGTGTCATCGGCAACGGGCAACTATGTAATCCCAAATCTTCCGATCGGCCCTTATGAAGTCGCGGTGTCGGTGACTGGCTTCAAGAGCTTCACTCGTTCGAATATCAATCTCTCCAGTAATGACAACCTGCGGGTCGACGTCCTACTTGAAGTTGGAGCTATATCCGACCGCGTCGTCGTTACCGCCGAGGCCGCTCCCCTGAAGACGGAGTCAACCGAAGTGTCCAGCACCATGGAGAGGAAACTCCTGAACGATGTGCCACTAGCCGTAGCCGGCATCGGCGGCGGGATGAGAAATGCGTTCAGCGTCATGATGATGATGCCCCAGGTCAAGAGCGGCAATGGCGAAAGTGCCTGGGACGATCTACAGATTGGCGGAGGACAGCAGCACGACTGGAATGTCAGCGTCGACGGTCTTTCCGTGGAGATGGGTTGGCGCAACCACGTCGGCTATATGAACCGCCTGACGCCATCAGTCGATTCTGTCGAAGAGTTTCGCATTGAGACGTCGGCGTTCAAAGCGGAGAACAGCCGCGCCAGCGGAGGGAATATCAGTGTAACCACCAAGTCCGGAACAAACGATTTGCACGGCAGCGGCTTCGATTATTATCAGAGCGACATCTTCAATGCCAACACCTGGCTGAATAATAAAGTCGGACGTGCCAAATCGAAGTTTCACCGGAACGACTTCGGTGCCACCTTCGGCGGGCCCATCTATGTTCCAAAGGTTTACAACGGAAAGAACAAATCGTACTTCTTCTTCTCTTATGAAGGTTACCGGTTTCCTCAAACATCGGACGCCTCCCAACAGACCATCCCGCTATCCGAAATGATTCAAGGGAACTTCGCGAACTGGAAGTTGCCCAACGGCAACCTTGTTCCTATCTACGATCCCGCCACCACGCGTAGTGACGGGAAGGGCGGGTTCATCCGCGATACCTTCCCGGGTAATATCATTCCACAGAATCGGCTGAGTCCGCTAGCGCGCAACATCGCCAAGTACTATCCGGCGCCAAACGCAGCGGGCCTGATTCGAAACTACGTGTCCCCTGGATCTGAGCCGAAGAAGAGAATCGAAGACGCCTACACCGTGAAGTTCGATCATAACTTCGGAGTGAAGAACCGCCTTGCCTTTACCTGGACCAAGAACGGCGAGTTTTTCAAAGACAATTATGATTCGGATCCTACAAATCCTCTCAACTGGAGTGCGCTTCCGTATCCGCTTTCAGGCCGCAAATACTACAACGGCGACCAATACTATGGCAACGTTTTCCGCTTGAACGATACTCATGTGTTCAGCCCAACGGTGGTAAATAATCTGACGATTGGAGCCCACCGGCTGACTCACCCGGAGCACGACATCACCGTCCAACCGTTCGGACAAAATTGGGGTGATAAACTCGGCGGCGCTGTAAAGAACAATCCCGGCTACAATACCGGATTTCCGCAGGTCACATTCGCGAGCGACAATTACTACAGTTGGGACAGTTCCAAGCTCTGGGACGAATACCACACCGTCTACGGCCTGGATGAGAATCTCACCTGGGTCAAGGGCAATCACAGTTTGAAATTCGGTTACGCCTATCAGTTGATGTTCCTGAACACGAACAACCGCAATACCTCGGCTGGAAGTTTCACTTTCAATCGCCTCAGCACAGCCGTTCCCGGCGACAACAGCGGCAACTCTGGAAGCTCCTTCGCCAGCTTTATGCTCGGCGAAGTCTTTAATGGCGGTTTCACTGTCCCGAATACGGAGATGCTGCGCTTCCCGTATCACGCAGCCTTCGTCCAGGACGACTGGAAGGTTACCCGTCGGCTCACCGTCAATATCGGACTCCGCTGGGAAGTCAACCAGGGCGTCTATGAAAAACACGATCGGCTGTCGTACTTCGATCCTACGCTCGGCAATCCCGCCGCGAACGGTATTCCCGGAGCTTTGCGCTTTCTAGGCAACGGAACCGGCCGCGAAGGCAGACGCGCACTCTATGACAACGCCATGGGCTGGGGGCCAAGGCTCGGACTGGCCTACCAGATTACCGAGAAAACCGTCGTCCGCGCAGGTGCCGGCATCTTTTACGGAACAAACAAGGCGCCCGGCCTGAACGGCGCCAACAACGGATTTACAAACTCGCCAAGTTGGTCGTCGCAGAACCAAGGCATCACCTCGGCCTTCCAGTGGGATCAGGGCTTTCCCGCCTGGGAAGCACCGCCGTTTATCAATGCCGGGTTCAACGCCGGGTTCAGCGTTCCGTGGTTCGGGGCCGCTGAAACGGGAAAACTTCCAACCACGGATAGCTGGAACTTCGCACTATCGCGCGTGTTGCCGAACAACTTCGTGATTGATGCCACCTATACCGGAAGCAAGGGAACGCATCTCGCTTCGGATCGCGTGAACATCATGCAAATCGATCCAAAGTACGCCAGTCTTGGGACGCTCTTGAACAAGCCGATCGACGATCCGGCGGTCACCGCACTCGGCTTCACCTCGCCCTTCGCAAATTTCAAGACCCTGCTGGGCGGCAACGCGACGCTCGGTCAGGCTCTCCGCGTTTACCCGCAATACCAGGGTGTGACGAGCGGCGGCATGATGAATCATAGCGGTAACTCGACGTATCACGCCTTGATTGTCAAGGGTACCAAGCGATTCTCGGGCGGCCTCAGTCTCCTCGCTTCGTACACATGGTCGAAACTGCTGACGGACGCCGATTCCTCCGAGCCGTGGATCGCAGGAGTCGTCGGCTCCTCCACCGGCGCGGGCGCCGCGCAAAATCAATACAATCGTGCCAATGAAAAGTCTTACGGTGTTCTCGATCTGCCGCAGATGATCAAGCTCACGGGAAGCTATGATCTACCCTTCGGTAAAGGCAAGAAATATCTAACGTCGGGACTGGCAAACAGAGTTGCCGGCAACTGGAACCTCAGCACCTTCCTGTTCTACCAGAGCGGCTATCCAATGGGCATAGTCGACAACCGCTACGTTAATAATCTTCGAGGTGGCACGCCGCGGCCGAACGTGACAACGAACGACTGGCGCGCCCCAACCGCGGGCGAACGTTTCGACCCCTCGGTCGACAACTTTTATAACCTTTCGGTATTCCAGGGACGAACAAATCCCGCTGTGGATCCCTTCGGAAACGCGCCTCGCCTGGACGGGGCTACCCGCTCTTTCCGGACATTCCGTACAAACATCGCCGTGGCCAAGGGCATTCCCGTATGGGAGCGGGTCAAGGCCGATCTCCGGTTTGAAGTGTTCGATCTGTTCAACCAAAAGACTTGGTCGAATCCGGTGTCGGCGGACTTGTCCAACACTCAATTCGGCGTGATCGCCAACGCAAGTGGAAATCGCAGTGCCCAACTCGGACTGAAGATTGTCTTCTAAGCACGGATCAAATCGTTTCTCGACGGTCACGGCTCCGTCCGAGCCGCGGCCGTTAGGGAGCGCTGACTTAAACCCTTGAAGTGGATCGCTGGAGTCTCACTCGTTTGTGCGGCCACATGCCTTGCTTTTTACCTGGCTCGTCCGCACCCGCTGAAGCCGGATTTCCCAAATTCCTACGTTGACGCCCGCCGATGCCAACCATGTCACGCCGCAATCCACAGCACCTATCAGCATGTCGGGATGGCGCGCGCGTTTATTCCGGCGAAGCGCGCTTCAGCCGTCGAAAACTACGAGCTTAATAACCAATTTGTACATCCAGCCTCGGGAAGGCACTACCAGGCCGTACGCCGCGGCGGCCGGATCTTCCAACGGCGATTCGAACTGAATCCAACAGGCCGGCAGGTGAACGTCTTCGAAATGGAAGCAACCCACGCTGTTGGATCGGGTAATCACGCGCGTACCTATCTGCACCAATC
>JANXXV010000072.1 GCA_025350445.1 Bryobacteraceae bacterium
ATCGAATACTGAAGCTGTGAAGGTGCGTGAAAGAAGCCGCTCAATGGCGGGACAGCCACAGCCTTCGCGAATGTCTTGCCCATTCCGGTCTGCTGGTAGCTGTCGAAAATTTTACGGTGGCAAGAGCGACAGGTGGCGGGATCTACGTAACCCGGTTCCACGGCAGCCGCGTTGACGGCAAGAAGGAGGAACAGCCATCGCACGTCAGCGTCCCCCACGCTTCATTGCAAGCGCCATTTCCAATCCTTGGCGCGCCGCGGCATGACCGGGCTGGAGGCGCAATACTTCATGGAACTCCGCAATTGCCGGGTCGAGTTGACCGGTATCTCCAAATAATTGAGCCAAGCCGAGGTGCGCTTCGACGAAGCTGGGCTGAATGGCCAAAGCTTTACGGTATTCCGCGATTGCAGCGGGTATCGCTCCTGTTTCCTGCAACAACTGAGCAAGATTGTATCGCGCCACGGCGTGCGCCGCGTCCAGTGTGAGTGCCCGGCGAAGCTGGCCCACCGCTTCCGGAAGAAGATGCTGCGCGGCTAGAACGCGACTCAAATTGATGTAGGCGTCCGTCAGTGCCGGGTTAATTCGCAGCGCTTCTTCCAACTGTTGGCGGGACTCTTCGATTCTTGTTCCGTTGGCATACAGGCTTCCTAAATTACTGCGTGCTTCGGCGTAATTGGGCCTCATTCGAATAGCGTTCCGATAGTGCGCAATGGCGCCGGCGCTGTCGCCCATCTTCATTAGCAGGTTAGCCAGCGCATATTCGGCTTCCGGGAACAGCGGACGGACCCGCAGAGCTTCCTGGTATTCGGTGCGCGCCTCACTGCTGCGTCCCGCTGCCGCCAACGCTTCACCGAGGTTATACCTCACCTTCGGCTGGGATGGATCTTTCGCCAGGGATTGGCGGAACAGTTCAATTGCTTTGGATGTGTTCCCGCCGGCCAGATAGCCCTCGCCCAGGACGGCTATCGCTTTGGGTGGAGTGTCCGATTTGAGCTGCCGCTCCAGAATCTCAACTCCCTGGCGGCGGCCATTTGAACTAACGATCAATGCGACTCCGAGATAAAGCCCGCGGTCAGGTTCTGAAAGCTGCAGCGGATAGTAGATCGACGGCCGGCCAACGGGTGGCTGGGACCCCTCGGCCAACATTTTCGTTAGGTCCCGATCGGGTGGCCTGCGCTGAATGCGGTGATCCGTCATCACCACGTGAACGGCATCTTCAGCGCGTCTGCGGACCATATGACAGGAGATACAATCGGAATGCTGAGAATCAGGATGACCCGCGATGGTGACAACGGGATGGCAACTGGTGCATTTGGCGCGATACCCGGCTGCGGTGGATTCACTCTGATAGATACCGCGCTGATGCGGATTGTGACACGTGATGCAAGTAAGCTTTCCCTGGCTTTTGACAAAGCAGGGAGACTGCCTGAGGCGATATGCCTGGTTGACTATCTCGAATCGGTCTGAATTACCGCCAGCGGACTCCTCCTCGAATTGCACCGCGTAGTCGCCGAGGGCTTCCCCCGGACGAAACGAATGCACTTCCCGGTTGAAGCGGCGAATCATGGAAGGCAACTCGCGGCTGGTGGTCTCGAGATGGCACTGCATACAAATATCAAGCTGCCTATCCGGGTTTAGCTTGCGAGGATTAACGATTGCGGAGAGGATTTCCGGCCTTGGAGCGCCTCCGGTGGAAGCCAGCGCGATATGGCGCGATCCGGGTCCGTGGCAGCGCTGGCAATCGATTCCTTCGGCCAACTTGCCGTTCGCGTCCGGATATCCGTTGTGGCAAAAGAGGCAGCGGTCGTCCACGATTCGCGTGAAGTCCGGCGGAGACGCATTGTCGAAGCCGGGACTCATTGCCCAGCGCTTCTCCTGCGAGTACCACGTGAGGGGAAGCTCGGTGAATTCGCCGGCTTCGGATTGGTGCAGATAGGTACGCGCGTGATTACCCGATCCAACAGCGTGGGTTGCTTCCATTTCGAAGACGTTCACCTGCCGGCCTGTTGGATTCAGTTCGAATCGCCGTTGGAAGATCCGGCCGCCGCGGCGTACGGCCTGG